>NZ_JAEPKU010000147.1 GCF_016652235.1 Dysgonomonas sp. Marseille-P4677 | reverse complement strand
ATATTTAACATATCAAATTAATAATTACATTTGTCTGCAATTTTCCAATTAACATACCATAATAACCAACTACACTTATGAAAACTATCAATTTTCTTTTTATGATTCTACTCAAAGCAATGGGAGTAATTATTATGCGATATTAGGTACTATAATTTTATATTTTTCAAAGTTGCACCAACAAATAATTCTCTGATATTAATTTTTTTTAAGATTATATAAATCTATTTTATTAATTATGAGTAAAATAAATCTTCTTCTGATCTATATAAGTTTTGTAACCTTTATCTCTTGCAGAAATAATATAGATGAACAACTATTATTGATTTATGATTTATCAAGTAGCAATAGAGAAAAAGCGTTGATATTAGTAGATTCTTTGCAAAATAATAACATTAAACTATCTGAACTTCAAAAAAACAGATTGACTGTTTACTCTACTTTGGTTAAAGACAAAAACTATAGAGACATCTCAAATGACCACCACATCTTTCAGGCAGCTGACTACTTCAAAGAAGAAGGTGATGATTTTCATTTAGGATTAGCATATATATATGCAGGACGTGTCTTGGATGCCCAAAATAACGAAGCTGAAGCCTATGAGTTTTTCCTGAGAGCAAAAAATATATTAAACAATACAGAATACAATAAATTGAAAGGCACATTATATTACTTTATGGCTAATCACTGTATGATGCAGAAATCTTATGACAAGGCACTGGAGAAATTTGATAATGCCCTCCATTGGTTAAAATTTGACAATGATACTGTCTATATGTATGATATTTACAAAAATATGGGGCGCTGCTTTGCATTTAAAGGTGATTCGGCAAAAGCAATAACTAACTACAACAAGTCTATTGATTTGGCAAAAGAATCAAATAGGAGAGACAAGGAGTATAAATCTTATCTTAATCTTGGGTTAGTGTATCATTTTTTTGAAGACTATTCACTTTCCGAAAAGAACTACAACTTAGCTTTACAAACGGCTAACACAATAAATGATTCATGCAATGTCTATCTTTCTATGGCTAATATACTGTTTGATTCTGGGAAGTTCAAGGATGCTGAAAAATATATTAAACTGGTTTCCGAGATGACAGATAATGTTCAGAATTTAGATAATAAAACACAGAACGAGCTATATCTAATAAAATCTCAGCATTTGGAAATAAAAGGAGACTTCAAATCTGCACTTGAAATGCATAAGAAATACTTCACGAATATAATCGATATCTATGAAAAAAATATTTCCGAAAAGTTGTTAGAGGTGGAAAAAAAATATGAGCTAAGTGAATTGCAAAATGAAAAGAATCTCTATATAATAAAAACTCGAAATTTTCAATGTATCGCTTTTGGAGCTATTATAATAGCCTTTGGGCTCTTTGTCATATGGCGAATCAGCGTAGTAAGAGGAAGAGATAAAATGTTAAACCTAACAAGCCAAATAGAAAAAATCCAAGCATATGCCTATACTATACAAACACAGGATGAAAACGAAAAGAATGAAACAATAGAGATCATGACTAAATATTTCAATATTCTGACTAAAACAGCCTTGTTAAAAGAACGTATAAAAGAAGATTCAAAGTTGACAGGAACGAAATTTCTTAATGAAGTAAATAAAATTGTTTATGGTGAAGGCTCGTTTAACTGGGATAATTTCATTGCGATAAAAAATAAACTTGATAATAATTGTTTTCATAAAATTAAGAAACTACACCCCGAATTAACTGATTCAGAATATAAAATTTCTTGTTTAGCTTATTGCAAACTTGATAATATTGCTATAGCTGTGATAATGGGGTTGTCCGAAAATACAGTAAAGGTGCGTAAACAGCAAATTCGAAGGAAATTAAATATCGAGGGGAAGTATAGTAGCTTCTATGAAGAGTTATGTAAGCTAATAAATAGTAGCCTTTAAAATACTACTTCTATGAAAAAATAGAAACGAAGATTTTTCTAACTAAAAACATTATATTTCGAGAGGATATCTTTTATAGAAAAAAGAATATATTAATATTATCTTATCACACATACTGAATTGCATATCAAATAAATACAAATCAAACTTATCATTAAAAAAGGATATAGCTAAGAATACTTCAAAATTTATATTTTTTATTTAGATATCTTTCCGTCATAATTTGGGAATATATCATATTTCTTATGGCAAAACAATCGTAATTCGATGAAGTAATTTTTGTTGTATTACATAAGTGTGAGCATTTATATTTACAAAAGAGCTAAAAAGTATCAACCAATTAACAAACGAATCTAAATGAGAAAGAAGTATTTAATTATTCTTTTGTTTTGTATATCATTTTATATAGGATATACGCATGCACAAAACACGACAAGTAGGCTGACAAGTAGAAAGATTGATAAAAATCAAACTCTACCAGATGAGAATTATAAGAATTTTCGTTTTACTTTCGGTGGTGGTTATGCCTATTGGTTAGGTGAAAATATGAAAACGGGAAATAAAGATTTGGATGATTTTTCATCTGAATTAAGAAACGGTTATAATCTGGATATTGAGGCTCAATATTTCTTTCATGAATATATAGGTATAGGTTTGAACGGGAATTTTGCCAAGCATAGCAATAATAAACTTGCAGAACTTAACATGAAAGAATCTGATAATATGTTTTTTTTAGGAGCAACTTGCAATTTCCGCTACGAAAATGGAAAATGGGGGTTTTATTCAGGCTTGGGAGTTGGCCCCATATTTTACTCAGGAGAGGGGGAGATTGATGGTCTTTATGGTAAAATGCAAAAAACAGTATTTGGACTTAGTTGTAGCATTTCTGGAGAGTACAGACTAAATCAAACACTTGGATTAGGCCTTAAACTATCTACAACTGCTGGCTCTTTTAAAATATCAGAAATAGATGATAGATTTAGCGTTTCAAATTTAATGTTAACAGGATTTATAAGCTTTAGAACAAAATGAAAAGACTACTATTTTTTTTATTACTTCTCTTTTCCATAAGCACATTTGCACAAGAGAATACACAGACAAATGAAATACTTGCTCAACCCAGTAAAGGTAAGTGTATGGTGTATATTGCCCGACGCGAAACTGCTGCGATGTTGGTGAAATTTAGTATGTATGACGGAGATATATTCTTAGGAAAGCTTGCTCATAAAAAATATATAGCTTATGAGTGCAATCCTGGGCAACATGTTTTTATAGCCAAAGGTGAAAATACGTTCTATGTTGATGCCAATCTGGAAGAGGGCAAGATATATGTTATGGATATGAAAGTCAAAATGGGAGTAATATCCGCACGAGTAAGTTTAGATCCTTTGGATAAATCACATAAAAAGTACGAAAAAGAAAAAAAGAAATTTTTAGAGTTTATAAATAAGAAAAAGGGAGAACTTCTTACTTTAGATGAAGAAATTGAAGATGATACAGATAATGAAGGAACTTTAGGGGAAGAAGGTTTAAGCAAAAGAATGTTGAAGTTTCAAGAAATGAAAGAAAAAGGGAAAAAAATCACCAAAATAACGCCTGAAATGTTTTTTGATTGAAAAGTATATCAATTTCATTAATAAATCAATTCTGACAAAAATTAGCATCAAGGAGAGTTCCACTTTTATCTTCTCTATAGGCTAATTAGTACAGATATAATTCAAGATTAAAACAATTAAAAGACTTTGTCTCGCAAAATGATGAAAGGAGTATCACTATTAATTATTCTTTCTTTTGTTATAGGCTTTGTTTATGGACAGGAAAACAAGAAGCACTATATTGGAGGACATTTTTCTTATGGAAGAGCAAATATTGATATCGAGAAATTTGAGATTAACCAACCTGTATATAAGGATTATAAAGCAAAGAATTATTATACCTTCTCAATCGATTATGCTTACCGAATATCAAAAAACACAGAATTTATTACTGGTTTATCGGCAAGCTTGATAAAATTAGACTTAACGAATACATATAGTGGATCTGATAGAGGGCCTTTTACATATGATGATTCTTTCGGAATTTTTTCTATTCCTATTGGTTTAAAATACTATTTCGGGAAATATTTCTTTGCTAATGGAGGCTTAAGTATTAATTATCATCCATCCAAAGGATATACTTGGGGACTTGGCGGATTTGCTGGTTTAGGAGCTTTATATACATTCAAATCAGGTTTATCCTTGTCTTTAGCCCCAGAGATTAAAATGCATATGGTTAGCATTGGCGGAAAAGAAAATTCAACAATGTCAGCCTTCAATGATAAAATATTGCAGTTAGGATTTAATATAGGTATCGGATATAGGTTTTAAAACAATCTAAAATATAAATAGATTGTTGAATAATAGCGGATTATTGGCTAAACGACTATGATTTTAAGTTTAAATCAACATATTTATCCTTTAGAATAGATATAACCTAAACTAACATAATAGAATGGACAATATGAACATATTACATATACTCTGGATTACTGATAATAAGGATACATTTTTTGAAATGATTACAATGTATGCTTGTAATTCTAAAAGACTTAACTGGTGGAAAAACGTAAATATAATCATTTGGGGAGCTTCTGTAAGACTGGCAGGAAATGATACTCAGGTGCAATCTGAAATTTTGGAAATGCTAAATCAAGGTATCACAGTTGAGGCTTGTAAAGACTGTTGTGACAATTTTGTAGTCACTGAAAAGCTCAAAAAACTGGGTGTAGTTGTGAGATATATGGGAGAACCATTAACAAAATACATAAAAAATAATGAAAAATTTTTATCTATTTGAGAAAGATTAACAAGAGAAATACTGTTATAGAATTTACTGATACGCATTAGCTATCGTATTGTATCTAATTTTCTTATATTATATACCTGTTTTGTAGAGAAAACATGCTCGTTTTGAGCATATTTTTATGCAAACCAAACTATAACATTAAAACATTATATATTATCACTATATGCACTTTCATAAAGAGATGCAATAGATAACAACTAAATCCAACCAAAAAATTTTCCTGCACCTAAACCACTATTTCACATAACACAAAAGGGGGTAGCTCGTACCGTACCCCCTCATTCGTTATTAGGTTATCAGTGCTTTATACCTCAACCGCATCAAACTCATCAATCAGAATTTGAAGTGTTGGATTAAGCTTTATCATTTTCTTTAAACTATCACTTTGATTATCAGTAGCATTTAATTGTTTTGGCTCATCTGTTACTTGCTGTTTTATTGCTTCTCTTGACTTTAATACCCTGTCAATCAAATAATCCCCCAAATCCCAACTTTCCTGCTTCTGTTCTTCCGTGCAATTCTTTTCCAGAAAGTCAGATACACTAATATCAAATCCCAATAGTCGGGCTTCATCCGCTTTTTTCTTCCATTTCTCAAAAGCTGAACCGTTTTCGGAAGTGTCGGGGTATAACTTGATTTTGCGTCCTATCAATGGCTTTAATCTCTCTATCGTCAGATTTTCCAAAGACCCCGTTGCTATAAACAAACAGTCCGAAATACATAAAGATGCGATAATTGCTGTCTTTTCACTTTCTACAATACAGATTATTTTATCCCTGTTTTCGTCCAATCCTATTAAATGCTCCCCGAAAAAGCAGGTTTTTAGAGCGAAGTTTTCAGGCAATAACTTCTTCCTTATCAGGATAGAATGCAACCAGTCAAAAACATAAGTAGTAGTATCCCGCAAGCGTCTTCCCGTTTCAGGATTGTATGCCATAAACTTGCCACTTCTTAATACACCGTTTATATCAATCAAAGGAAATATTACCATTCTGTTTTTTGCACTACCGACATAATAATTCCAGTTTACTTCATTCACTCTACTTTCTCCGAAAATACGATATAGATAGTCGTTTAAGCTGTTTTCTTTTTGCAATCTGGTTTTATTGGCATAGTCAAAGGGAATACAGTCTACAATATTTATTTGGCTTGTAATACTCTTACTGCTCCGTACCTGATAGTTTTTCTGCACTGTATTGCAGTAGCCGTTTGCAGAAATGCTTTTTAAATAATCATATGGATGTAAATGATGATTGCAATTTTCCAAGCGGTCACATTTTCCTACGTGGTCGGCTACATATTGGTTTGTCAGATTATCAATGTACCTTACAAAACTTCTTTTACCACATTTGGGACAAATATGCTTTGGCTTTCCATTTCTGTGTTTTTCCAGACTGTAGCGATATTTGAATTTCATAATTAATACAGATTAAATGTTCACGATGTTCATGCATTCAAGACGTGAACACCGTGAACGGTTGTGAACACTATCTTTTCAGGTATTTATTGACTGCTCCTAATGATATCCCCAACTCATTGGCAATCTCCCGCTGGCTTTTACCTCCTTCCGACAATTCTTTCACTTTGTCAATCAATGAACTTCGGTCTTTGTCATCAGGCTTTTTCAAATGTTCCGATTCACTACTGTATCCGATAGGCTTAAAATAGAGAAATGAATTTTCTTTAACTACTTCGCACACCATCACATTATCCTCATCAAAAGTAATTTCTGTGCTCCTGCATTTAAGTTGCTTGATATAGCGAAGGTTCACATCCTTTGCACTTCTGCCTATTGCGAAAACAGAATCCGTGAAATTTGCTTTCATTTTAGAGCCTTGAAGATCGTTTAATGAAATCTGACGGTACATATCTGTTTTTCGGGTATGTTCAAGTAATAGCATTGTCAGATTAAATTCTCTTTTCAAGTCAATTAGCCTATCCATCAATGGTTTTGCTACCTGTGCTTTATCCGTGTCGGCACTTACTAATTTTGTCATGTTGTCGATAACAACAAATGTTGCTTTTGTTTCAATGATAAGCATTCTCATACACTCGATAAACCAATCTTCATATGTGTAATCTTCTGGAATTTTAGGATAAATTGTCATATCTGCAATATGGAAGTTATCAGGAAATTCAAAAGGCTTTTCATAATTATCTGAATATCTGGCTTCAAATTGTTTGTCTGATAGCTCTAAGTCGATAACTAATACTATTTCACCGCTTTCACATACCTCAAGTGCAATTTGGATAGCTAAAATACTTTTTCCTGAACCTGTATCAGCATATAAAATAGTTACTTCTCCCCGATAAAGAACATTATGGAAGATGCCTATAGGTATTGGCATTAAATGCCCGTCCGCCATCCTTCTGTTACCATCTCTTAATCTGAAAAGCCCAATCGTTTTTTCATTCGGTTTATCTCCCGTCTGGTTATAGGATATATCATCTTTTAGTTCAGAAAATGTACCTTGTTCATGTTGTTCATGTTCACGAAATTCACTATCTTTATTAAAGGTTTCGGGGGCTGCTTTTGCAGCTTCTTCTTTTTCCATTATCTGCGTCCCCCGTTTTTACGTCCTGCCAACTCCAAAGCTAAATCAGCATCAACAACAATTTTACGCCCGATTTGTCGGATTGCCCCGCTAATCTTTCCGCTTGCCTTGATTCGGTTTGCAGTCGGTATACTGCAATTAAATAGCCGTGCTATTCCCGCAATTCCATAAACATACTTTCGTTCTTCTTTTTGAGTTTCGATAACTTTAGTCGGTAGTTTGTCACTCAATACCTCGACTAATTGTCCCACTGTGAGCATAGCAACAGGCGTGTTAAAATCTACTTCTTGGTTCATTTATTTTTTATAAATAAGATTTAATGATAAAGCATGCATGCTTATTTATTTTTATAGCTATGAAACAAAAGTAGATTGTCGGTTGAGTATAAAAAATACCTTGTCATACCTAAAAAGGTATAGCAAGGTATGCTATAGATAGATTGTGAAAGTTTGCTTATTTGAAGCTGACTTTGTCTATGACGTTTTTCAGCTCATCATAATATTCACTTCTTTCATTTGCTTTATTATTGTACAAATTCAGCCTCATCGGTTTTCCTTCATCATCCTGAAAATATTTCTCAATAAGGAGTTTGTCTTGCAGTTTATCTGTATGCACCCCTAATAATTTTAATAAGTCAATAAGAGATGCTTTATTACATTGTTTATTTCTGGTCGATATTTTTGTCCATACGATAGGACGCATTATATTTCCTTGAGAATTAAATAAAGTATGGAAATTATCTATGCTTGTGTCGGGACTTATATACCTTTGTTCAATTAGGAATTTGAATAGCATTTCAATGTTGATATTAGATTTTAACGATAAACTAAACTTATCAGGAGTAATAGCTTTATTCAAATTAGAGAAAAAATTATAATTGACTTTTCTGTTTATACTTTCAGGGTTGAGGCAAAACATATTAATATGTTTATTGATATGTAAAAGAAAGCCATTAACGTCTTCCCATGCAGAATATAGAATTCTTTCAAGCGGATATACCATAGCTTCCCTCTCTTTTAAAGACGGAAAAAGTTTTTGGCAAATATCATACATGTCTATTATATAGCCGACATTATATTGAAATGCTGCCAGTTTATTCTTTTCAATAGGTTTGTATAAAAAGGGAAAATAATGTTTAAAACCGTCCAAAATATTACATATATATGTTTCTTGATATTGAGGATTCATTCCATACAAATTAGCTCTTATTTCGTCTGATGCGGAATCTTTTATTGCCGATCCATCAAAAGCTATGTATTGGTTTATAGGACTGTTTATATCACCCGAATCGCCATAATAATTTTCTAAGACTTCATGATAAGCGAATACTGTCCTTTTATCTATAACTTCTTTGATATTCATATTCATGGCTGAACTTGTATATGATTCTGTATCAATACAATATATTTCATCTTTTTTCTTGATATAGTTATTTTGACATAAATAGTTGAGGATGGAGGTTAAACTGTTAACATAGAACTTAAACCTATTTATATAAGATTCTTCAAGCATGTTTTTTGTGATATTTAGGATTAAAGCATCAAAAATAATCACATGCTATCAGTATTTGAAGTAAACAAAAAAATACTTTTCGTTTTTTTCGAAAACTTTTTTATTTCAGCTTTTTTAAGAGTTCAGCTAATTGCTCTTTATCCAGCTCTTTTAATTTTTCCAATATCTTGTCGGTTTCGTCCGATTCCTTTTTATCCCAAAGTTTCATAGCTTCTCTTTTGTCATCATCAGCTACAGCAATATAGGGCTTCATTGATTTGTAGTCACTATGTCCAGACCAAGACATAACAACCTGTGCAGGGATTCCCATAGCAAGAGCATTACAAATAAATGTTCTTCTTCCCGCATGAGTTCCCAACAGTTCATACTTCGGGAAAACCTCATCAATTCTGGCATTACCCTTATAAAAAGTTTCCCTAATTGGTTCGTTTATTCCTGCAAATTCTCCCAATTCTTTCAGATAATTATTCATTTTCTGATTGCTGATTACAGGTAGGGCTTTGTTATTTTCAAAATGGATATTTTTGTATTTATCTAATATTGCACGGCTGTAATTGTTTAATTCGATAGTAAGACTATCGGCTGTTTTTATAGTTGTTACTTCAATATGATTATTTTTAACGTCACTTTTTTTCAAATTATATACATCTGAATAACGCAACCCTGTGTAACATTGAAATAAAAACACATCTCGCACCCGTTCCAAATATTTTTTTGTTTCAGGTATTTGATATTCTCTAAGTTGGTTTAATTCGCTCCATGTAAGAAAAATAACCTTCTTTTGTGTCATTTTCAGTTTAGGCTTAAATGTTTCAAAAGCTCTATTTTGATTATATTCCTTTTCCATGCCCCAACGAAGGAACCATCTTAGAAAATCCAGCTGGTTATCGATTGTACTGTTCCTCATTCCTTTTTTATTACGGAGAAAATTTACATATTCAGTCAATTTTGATTCATCCCAATCATTAAACTCAACGCCTTTATCAAAGCTTAACAAGTGGTTTTTTACAGATGAAAATTTTTCATAAGTTGATACAGTCCAATCATTCTTAGCTCCCCGTTCTTTTACAAACTCATCGAACATCTTATAGAATGGGAATTTTTGTTTTTCTACCTCCCGTTCTTTTTGTTTATTATTGAAAGCTTCCTTTATCTGATCTGGTGTAGGCATTATTTCTTTCAACTCATACTCCTTGAATATATCATGAATTTGAGTTTCATATTTATTCAATTTACTGTTTATGTCGGATGCACTTTGTTTTAACTTATTTGTACATCCATTTTTGACCCGTTGTTTGTCAGCATCCCATTTATCCACATCAATCCGATAGCCCGTTGTAAACTCTATACGCTTACTCATGTAAATGACACGCATACGGACAGGAACATTCTCAACAATAGGTACACCATCTTTTTTTCTGCTTTCAAGCGTAAAGATTATATTTCTCTTGATATTCATAAAAAATGAGCTTAAATTATACACCCAAATTTACACCCATTTTATTGAATATACAATGATATCTTGATATATTTTTCTTATATTTATATTCGTAATAAACTGTTATATAGCAATATATTAATAC
>NZ_JAEPKU010000146.1 GCF_016652235.1 Dysgonomonas sp. Marseille-P4677 | reverse complement strand
TAAATAAACTCTCTGACTAATTTACCGTTGTAATATTGTTTTGTCGGAAACCCATCGTGATCATATTCATAGGTTACTTCTATTGTGTCAGTTCCATATTTAGGGTCTTCAGTAGTAAATTCATTTGGATTATTTTGTCCGATAAAATCTCTGCACCAGCGCATGCTATTGATATGCCATGCCCAGAACCATGCTGGTATATGTTCAATAGCCCAAAAAGCAGATTTGTCTTGATTAAACTTATATTTAATAATCTTACTACCTCCTTCTGTTAAAGCAGAATGCTGAGTATAAATAATCATATTGTTATTCTCATCATATACAAATTCTTCCCAAGGTTTGCCATCGTCAAATACTGTTTTTGTGAGTCTGTTTTTATTATCGATGTGAATCTTAATATGATCGATTACTTTTTTTTCACGGACCTGTTTCCCCGAGCTTACTATTTCTTCAGTAATGTATCCATCGTTGTAATGATATTTCGAATTTGTAACTAATTCGCCTCTATCCTGATTCATATTACATTCAGATAATTTATTCGAGTTTTTATCATACTTGAAGCTGAACTCTCTAAATGTGACAATGCCTTTTTCCTCGAAATAAACGAGTTGACCCTTGTTGTTGTATTTCAGATTGACAGTCTCTTTTGTATCAAGCGAATTGATCTGACTAAGAAGTTTTTTTTGTGCCGATATGGATGAAAAAGTAAGAAATAGAATAGAAATGATAGCCAATGCTTTTTTCATAGTTTTGGTGTGAAATAAAATTTTTTATACAAAATAATAAACGACCATCTATTTAACGGATAGTCGTTTATTTTATTATTCTTATAGTAAGAACTTATTCATATTCATTCCAAGCTTTAATTTCTATCTCGTCTACATTCATTTTACAGAATGCCTGTATGAAGGCAGATGCAAGACGTGAATTTGTTAGCAATGGTACGTTATAATCGATAGAAGCACGGCGTATTTTATAACCGTTGTCTAGTTCATTTGTAGTAAAGTTTTTTGGAATATTCACCACAAGATCTATCTTTTTATTTTGTATCATTTCTAACGCGCTTGGTTGTTGGTCTTCATTAGGCCAGAATACCTGAGTCGCAGGAACTCCATTGTCGGTAAGAAACTTTTGCGATCCACCTGTAGCATATAGTTCGTATCCTTTCTGATGTAGTAACTTTGCTGCTTGCAAAAGCTCTACTTTCGATTTAGCCGGACCGGTTGAAAATAACACAGTTTTTTTAGGTACACGATAACCTACCGATAGCATGGATTTCAACATAGCATCATAGAAGTTATCTCCTATACAACCGACCTCTCCAGTTGAAGCCATATCTACACCTAGTACAGGATCGGCCTTTTGCAAACGGGAAAATGAGAATTGCGAGGCTTTAATACCTACATAATCAAGGTCAAAATCATTCTTGTTGGGCTTTTCAACATGTTTGCCGAGCATAACTTGAGTGGCCAGATCAATGAAGTTTATCTTAAGAACCTTGGATACAAATGGGAAGGAGCGCGATGCGCGCAGATTACATTCTATAACCTTTATATCATTGTCTTTCGCTAAAAACTGCATATTGAAAGGACCGGAGATCTGTAATTCCTGTGCTACTTTGCGGGCTACCTTTTTTATACGTCTTACTGTTTCTATATAAAGACGTTGAGCCGGGAATTGTATGGTTGCATCTCCGGAGTGTACTCCTGCAAATTCAACATGTTCAGATATAGCATACATGACTATTTCTCCTTTGTTGGCTACGGCGTCTATCTCTATTTCTTTCGCATTCTCTACAAATTCGCTTACCACCACAGGATGTTTTTTTGATACTTCGGCTGCAAGACTCAAGAAGTTCTCCAACTCTTCATCATTCGAACATACATTCATCGCTGCCCCGGAGAGGACATATGACGGGCGTATTAGTACGGGGTAACCTACTTCTTCGACAAAGACTTTAATGTCATCTAATGTACTTAACTCTTTCCAGCGTGGTTGGTCAACTCCGATACGGTCGAGCATACTTGAAAACTTATGACGGTCTTCTGCATTGTCTATGTTTTTGGCTGTTGTTCCCAGTATATTTACTTTTGCAGCATCCAGTCGCATCGCCAGATTGTTTGGTATCTGTCCACCAACGGAAAGGATTACCCCATGAGGGTTCTCCAATTCGATGATATCCATTACCCGCTCGTACGTCAATTCATCGAAGTATAAGCGATCGCACATATCGTAGTCTGTCGATACTGTTTCGGGGTTGTAGTTTATCATTACCGAACGGTATCCCTCTTTTCGTATTGTTTGCAGGGCATTTACCGAACACCAGTCGAATTCAACCGATGATCCGATGCGATATGCTCCCGATCCGAGGACTATAACAGACTTATGGTCGCCGAGATATTTTACGTCATTAGTTTTACCATTGTATGTAATATATAGGTAGTTGGTCTGTGCCGGGTATTCGGCAGCAAGCGTATCTATCTGTTTTACACATGGTATAATACCATTCTCTTTTCGGATGCGACGTACATCGTGTGCTATGGTCTCTACAAGACTTGCTTCTTTGCATACTATTTTTGCTATCTGGAAGTCAGAGAATCCCATTTGTTTAGATGAACGAAGAAGGTCGAGTGGGAGAGATTGTATATCATCATATTTTTCCAGTTCTTTCGAACATTTGAATATATATTGAAGTTTTTGTAAAAACCATAGGTCTATCTTGGTCAGATCATGTATTTGCTCTATACTATATCCTCTTTTTAAAGCTTCTTCTATACAGAAAATACGTTTGTCGGTAGGATTTTTAAGCGCATCATCCAGATTTTCTACTTCTAGTGGTTTGTTAGCTGCAAATCCGTGCATACCGATATTTATCATTCGGAGTCCTTTCTGTATGGCTTCCTCAAAAGTTCGCCCGATAGCCATAATTTCACCTACCGACTTCATGCTCGAACCAATCTCTTTCGATACTCCATGAAATTTACCTAAATCCCAACGAGGAATTTTAACTACCACGTAGTCTAGTGCAGGTTCGAAAAATGCACATGTAGATTTTGTTACAGAATTTTTTAATTCAAATAATCCGTAACCTAGTCCTAATTTTGCAGCGACAAAAGCTAATGGATAACCTGTAGCTTTAGAAGCCAATGCCGAAGAACGACTCAGACGCGCATTTACCTCGATTACCCGATAATCTTCCGATTCGGGATCGAAAGCATATTGAACATTACATTCACCTACGATTCCGATATGTTTTACAATGCGGATAGCTAATTCACGTAGTTTGTGATACTCCGAATTTGTTAATGTTTGTGATGGTGCAACAACTATACTTTCGCCTGTATGGATACCTAGAGGGTCGAAGTTCTCCATATTACACACTGTCATACAGTTATCGTACTTGTCACGTACTACTTCGTATTCTACTTCTTTCCATCCTTTTAGCGATTTTTCAACCAAAAGCTGAGTAGAGTAGGCGAGAGCCTTTTCGGCGAGTATCCGTAGTTCTTGTTCGTTGTCACAGAAACCAGATCCCAAACCTCCAAGAGCATAGGCCGCACGCACTATAATCGGGTAGCCTAATTCTGTGGCTGCTTTTACTGCATCTTCAATTGAGCCTACAGCATGGCTTTTTATTGTTTTTACATCTATTTGATCTAATTTCTTTACAAACAAATCACGGTCTTCTGTATCCATAATTGCTTGTACCGGTGTTCCCAAGACCTTTACATTATATTTCTCAAGAATGCCATTTTCAAATAGTTGTACCCCACAGTTTAGAGCTGTTTGTCCACCAAAGGCAAGTAGAATACCTTGGGGCTTTTCTTTCTTAATAACCTTTTCTACAAAGTATGGGGTAATAGGTAAGAAATATATTTTGTCGGCACTACCTTCCGAAGTTTGTACCGTTGCTATATTAGGGTTTATGAGTACTGTTTCTATTCCTTCCTCTTTCAATGCTTTCAGAGCTTGTGAACCAGAATAGTCAAACTCTCCGGCTTCACCGATTTTCAAAGCTCCCGACCCGAGGACTAATACTTTTTTTACATCTATATCCATTATGCAATTATTTTGTTTATTGTGGATTATAATTTTTCTACAAACATATCGAACAAGAAGGATGTATCAGTAGGCCCACTTGCCGCTTCAGGGTGGAACTGAGCTGAAAAGAATGGTTTTGTTTTATGCTTAATACCTTCATTCGTTCCATCATTTAGATTGATAAACAATGGTTCCCAATCAGATCCCAGAGAAGCATTTGCTACGGCAAATCCATGATTCTGTGATGTGATAAAACATTTAGTAGAATCTACCATTTTGACAGGTTGATTATGGCTACGATGTCCATATTTCAGTTTATATATAGTTGCACCTCCTGCTTTAGATAATAATTGATTTCCCATACAAATACCACAGATAGGCTTATCTCCTTCCATCGCTTTGCGGATGTTTTTTACTGTTTCCTCACAAAAATCGGGATTACCGGGTCCATTCGAAATGAAAAGTCCATCCCATTCTAATTGGTTAAAATCATAATCCCAAGGTACACGTATTAGAGTTACTCCTTTTTTCAATAAGCAGCGAAGTATATTGTGCTTTACGCCACAATCTACCAAAACGACTTTCTTAGTCCCGTTTCCGTATGTTATTACTTCCTTACAACTAGCCAAAGCCACTTGATTATCCATATTAGGATCATAAAAGTCGATTTCATCTGCTCCTTTAAAGACAATCTTACCTTTCATCGAACCTTTTTCTCGTAATATCTTTGTAAGCTCACGTGTATCGATGCCGTAAATTCCCGGAACATCATTCTCTTTAAGCCATTCTCCAAGGCTTTTCTTTGCATTCCAGTGAGAATACTCATGAGAGTAATCAGAGATAATGAGTCCGTTTACTTGTATCTTCTCCGATTCATAAAAATCAGATATACCATTGGTGAAAGTATTGTCAGGTACACCGTAGTTACCTACGAGGGGAAATGTGACAACGAGTATCTGTCCCAGATAAGAAGGGTCGGTAAGACTTTCCGGATATCCTACCATTGCTGTATTAAATACAACTTCTCCGGCATTGGCTTTTTCGGCGCCAAATGATCTTCCTTCGAAAACTGTTCCGTCATCAAGAATAAGTTGAACTGCTTTGTCTGAATACATCTTCATTTGAAATATAATTGTGAGTAATAACTATTTTATAGGCAAAAAAAAAGGAACTTGATATTGTTATACCTGTTCCTTTTATATTAATATTAAGTGTTGTATCTTCTTCTTTTTCATTTGTCAAATACTCAAAGTTTTTTATGTGAATATCTGAGGTACAAAGTTAAGAATAATTATTAATATAAACTGATGAGAAATAATTAAAATATTAAAAATATATCCAGAATATTTATCGTACTTGAATTTCATCTATCATCAGAAATACTTTATTCCCTTTCTTTTCGTGCCATTGAGGAAGTGTTTTTATGGACTCCATTATGACTTTTACGTATCTAGCCTGAGTTTCTTTGATGTCGGTAGCTCTTGTTACTACTTTAGGTGATATGTGCTCTAAGATTTCTTCGTAATCGAGGTGATAATATTTGACATAATCCTTGCCGTCGCTGGATGTGTAGACTGTAAAACTTTTAGGAGGGAAGAGATTACCTCTTGTATTAACGAATACATCTATGCTGACAGTTGAAAAAGATGTACTTGCTTTAAGGTCTAGGGTGGCTTCCATATCTGTTCCTAAAAAACCGATCCAACTACCGGTACGGTAACTGGATATTGTGCCCTCTTGTGCATTGACAAGTGTGGTTATGCCATTGAACGTGTATTTGCTATCAGGCTGATATTTTAATGAAATAGGTTTAGCACTGGCTTTATGAACGACAAAATCTTTCGAATAGGTATCACTTTTTTTATTATCTCTATACGTTACAGCTTTGAAAATAGTATTCTTTTCGATATTTATAGCTGTATTCTTAGTATATAGAGTCGATTCTTTGTTCGGCTCTAAATCCGACATTGTGTAATATATAGGACTATTATCAAATGTTGATAGAAAAAGATTTATCTTATTATTTATTGTGTCTACAACAATGGAATCTTGTACGCCAAAAGCATGTTGACAATTTTCATATCCTAATTTGTCGAATAACTTAGATGAGTTATAAAGCCTGGATAAAAAATTATTATAATCCTTATATTTATAGTTACTCCATAATGTTTCAGCAAGTGCGCACATGCGTGGCAATAGCATATATTCTACATTTTGCTCGGCTGGCATGTATTCGGACCATAGATTAACTTGTGCACCTAGTATATGCTTTTGTTTATCTTCGGGGAGGTTTTTCGGCATTGGATCAAATGAATATGTCTTTTTTAACTCTGTAAGCCATCCGAAAGTAAAAGGTTCATTGTCTACATCAGGAGATTGATAGTAATCTAAGTATACAAATTGTTCAGGAGTCATTATAACATCATGACCTTTATTTGCTGCATATATTCCTCCTTCTGTTCCACGCCAAGACATAATCGTTGCATTAGGAGCAATACCACCCTCTAGGATTTCGTCCCAGCCAATGATGCATTTTCCTTTGGCATTGATCATTTTTTCTACACGTGCGATAAAGTAGCTTTGGAGTTCTTCACCGACTGAATGCCCATTAGCTCCTTTGAGTCTTAATTGTTTAATTTTAGCTTGACATTTAGGACAGGCCATCCATCTGTTTTTGAGACATTCGTCGCCTCCGATATGGATATATTGGGATGGAAACAGATCTGCAACCTCACTCATTACATCTTCCAGAAAAATGAAAGTCTCTTCATTTCCAGCACACAACACATCTTCGTATATGCCCCATTCGCAACCTACTTTGTATGGGCCTCCGGTACATCCGAGGTATGGGTAAGAAGCGAGTACAGCTAATGTGTGTCCGGGTATATCTATTTCAGGAATTATGGTAATGAAGCGTTCAGATGCATATTTGATGATGTCTTTTATTTCTTCTTGTGTGTAAAATCCGCCATGGGCAGTATTGTCGAATTCGCCGGTGTGTCGTCCAATGATTGTTTTTTCACGTTGAGAGCCTATTTCTGTTAATTTTGGATATTTTTTTATTTCTATACGCCATCCTTGATCATCGGTTAAGTGCCAATGAAAAACGTTCATATTGAACATTGCCATTATATCCATATATTTCTTGACAAAACTGACAGGAAAGAAATGTCGTGAGACATCCAAATGTACACCACGATGTCCATAGGCAGGAAAATCACTTATTTCTACACCCGGAAATTTGATTTCTCCTGTAGCAATGGCAGGTATAGATTTTCTCAGTGTTTGAATACCGTAGAATACACCCGATTCAGAGGCGCCATTTACAATTATTTGCGACGGATTTACATTTAATACGTAAGCTTCAGTGTTTTCGTTTGAGAAATTGGTGGTGAGTACAATCGTATTTTTGGAAGCAGAGTCATTAGTCAAATTAAGCTTGTAACCAGTGATCTGGTCTATATATTCGGATAGCATTTCAGCTACTTTTCTCAATTTTTCGTTATCTATTGGATATGATATTTTTGTTGAACTATTGAGTGTAAATGATTGATCGGTAATGTTTTTTATATCTTGTATTGCAGGTACAATATTGTAATCGGCAATAAAAGTATTATCTTTGCTGGAACAGGCGATTAAAGACAAAATAAGAAGAAAATAATGAATTTTTTTTAACATAAGAAATGATTCAGTGTTTTACATGATAAAAAGTTAAACAAAAATCAAATATATAGCTTATTCTGAAAAAAATGCCGCAAAATTTTATATTTTTGTACCGAAATAGAGCAATTACATACATATTCTAAAAGAGATTGAAGCATGAGGGTCCTAAAATTTGGCAGTGCATCTATTGCTACGGCAGAGAAAATGAAAGATGTGGCAAACATTGTTGCTAAAGGAAACAACAATATTATTGTTTTATCTTCGATGCGTGGAACTGCTGAAGCATTAACTGAAGTTTCGGATTATCTGTATAAAAAAAATCAAGAAGGAGCTATTGAGATAATTAATCAGCTAGAGAAACAATATAGAGGATTTGTTCAGGAGCTTTTTCTTATAGAAAAAAATAAAATCGAAGCGGATAAGGTTATAACCGATAAATTCGATTATATCAGAACTTTTACAAAAGATCTATTTACATTATTCGAAGAACGTGTAATAATGGCTCAGAGTGAATTGCTTAGTTCAGAATTGTTTTACTTATATCTTTGCGAGAAAAATATAAATGTGGCTCTGATTCCTGCCTTGGAGTACATGCGAACTGATAAGAATGCAGCTCCTGATCCTATATATATAAAGGAAAAACTAACAAATCTTTTAGATACAGCCAAAGCTAAGGGAGCTGATCTGTATGTTACGCAAGGATATATTTGTCGTAATGCATATGGCGAAATAGACGATTTACGTAAGGGGGGGAGCGACTTTACAGCTTCGCTCGTAGGCGCGGCTGTTGGCGCGGAAGAAGTGCAAATCTGGGCAGACGTTGATATCATGCAGAATAATGATCCCCGGTATGTGAAAGGAACAAAAGCTATACGTCGACTAAACTTTGATGAAGCTGCCGAATTAGCTTATTTTGGTACTAAAATACTTCATCCTTCAAGTATTCTTCCGGCAAAACTTGCAGATATTCCTGTTTGTTTGAAAAACACTAAATGCCCCGATGCGGAAGGCACTCTTATTTCGAATGAGACAGAGGCTTGTGCAATCAAGGCTGTAGCAGCAAAAAGAAACATAACAGCGATCAAAATAAAATCGGGTAAGATGTTACTTGCCCATGGGTTTTTACGTCGGGTAATGGAAGTATTCGAAAATTACCAGACATCTATAGATATGTTAGCTACATCTGAAATTGGTATTTCGTTGACGATAGATGATGATCGGAATATACAATTGATTCTTGATGACTTAAAAAAATATGGTACTGTATCTGTCGACAACAATATGGTAATTATATCTGTTATAGGAAATCTTGAATCGGAAGATACCAGTTTTGCATCTAATATATTGAATGCTGTTAGCGGAATCCCTATTAGGATGATTTCGTTCGGTGGAAGTAAATATAACTTCTCATTCTTGATAGAACAAAAAGACAAAGAGAAAACTCTACAAATATTGAATGACAAATTGTTTAATTAATTCTTAGACTCCAGATGACAAAAGGAAATTTTCCTGTTGACAAATTAAAAGGTATAGAGACGCCTTTTTACTATTATGATATGGATTTACTGAAAAAAACCTTGAAAATAGTAAGAGAAGAAACTAAAAAATATGGATTTATTCAGCATTATGCAGTAAAAGCTAATGCGAATCGCAAAATATTAGAGGTAATTGCTTCTGAAGGGTTAGGTGCAGATTGCGTAAGTGGAAACGAAGTAAAAGCAGCTGTTAATGCTGGTTTTCCGGCATCTAAAATAGTATTTGCCGGTGTTGGTAAAACAGATAAGGAAATTAACCTGGCGCTTGACCTTAATATTTTTTGTTTTAATGTAGAATCGCTTCCTGAATTAGAAGTGATAAACGAACTTGCTAATAAAAAAGGGAAATTGGCTCAAGTTGCTTTGCGTATAAATCCTAATGTAGATGCTCATACACATGAATATATTACAACAGGGCTGAACGAGAATAAGTTCGGCTTTGGAATGGCGCATCTTGATGATGTCTTGGAAAAATTAAAATCGCTGAAAGCAATAAAGCTAATCGGAATACATTTTCATATAGGTTCTCAAATAGAAGATATTCATGTATTCGAGCCGTTATGTGAGCGTATAAATGAGCTTCAGAATTTTTTTGAAGAAAAAGGAATCAAACTAGAACACATAAATGTAGGAGGGGGATTAGGTATAGATTACGAAAATCCTGATAGTCACCCGGTTTCAGACTTTGAAGGGTATTTCGCTTCATTTCATAAAAACTTGAAATTAAGAGAAGG
This sequence comes from Dysgonomonas sp. Marseille-P4677, assembly GCF_016652235.1. Taxonomy (GTDB): domain Bacteria; phylum Bacteroidota; class Bacteroidia; order Bacteroidales; family Dysgonomonadaceae; genus Dysgonomonas. The sequence goes on along the minus strand of NZ_JAEPKU010000146.1, from coordinate 508 downwards.
TCAAATCGTTCATTTCGAATTAGGGCGATCCATAGTTGCGCAGTGTGGATCTTTAGTTACACGTACAACATATGTGAAACACGGCGAAAGTAAAACTTTTGTGATAGTAGATGGTGGGATGACAGATCTTATTCGTCCAGCTCTTTATCAGGCATATCATAAAATAGAGAATATTTCATCTGATCTACCTGCAAAAAAATATGATATAGTTGGTCCTATATGTGAATCTTCGGATGTGTTTGCTAAAGATTATGAATTGAATGAAACGCAACGAGGCGATCTGCTTGTCCTTCGTTCAGCTGGGGCTTATGGAGAAATAATGGCCTCTCAATATAATTGTCGGGAGTTGCCTAAGCCATACTACTCGGATAAAATATAATCAGATAATATTATACCAAGAGTCGTATGGAATATATGGCTCTTGTCTTTTATATACGACCTTTTTACTCGACATATATAATGATTGAACAGATCTTGACTTCTTTTACTTTTACCAAAGTAGAAATTA
>NZ_JAEPKU010000145.1 GCF_016652235.1 Dysgonomonas sp. Marseille-P4677 | reverse complement strand
GGATTATTAAAAAGCATCTTTATTGAATTCAATAAAGATGCTTTTTAATAATCCATACTAATTGATAATCAACGAATTGTTTTCTTATGAAAACAAAAAAATCACAAGGTCTCTTTTTTACAGCGAACAGAAAAGGTCTGGCGTAAATTATGATAACCTTGGTAAAAATTATTTTCACCTGCAGTTGTACCGGCAAGCAGCCAAGTATGATAGACATATATACGACTGGCATCCGATGTACTAAATTGAGGAGCTAACGAGCTTGTCCAAAAATAAGCGGCTGTTCCGTTGTTATAATGAGATATTGTATTATTGCTCGCTAGAGTCGAGCTACCTCCTAAATAGGCATCAAAACCACTTAAAGCTCTTGTATTAGATCTGCCTCCACTAGCAGTGCTTAAAACAGAGGTTGTAGTCTTCATTGCTTGTCCTACATAGCCACCAACTCCAACTGCTGAGTTAGACGTTAAATTTGTATCATATCCGATTTTAGTGGCTACTCCTGCTAGTTGTCCAGCAAACATAGAAGTTGACGAGCTACTTACTTTTTCTGTAATACCATTAACCAGATCTACCCACTCTTGATTACTAGGAAGATACCATCCTGAAGGACAAATACCTTGATAGGTTATATCTCTATGCCTACTGTTACCTTCATCTATCTGAAGATTGACAGACGGAATTGTAGAGAGACCATTTGGAGTTCCCACAGCAACCGCTGCAGCCCAGTTATATAAAACACCTGTATTTTCATTTATTGCTGGGTTAGGTGTTGTCGATGAAATACCAGGGACACAATATTGAGGAACAGTATTATATTCCTCTGCATGATATTCTACTGTACGTTTTATTAATGCAGTTCCATTATTGAGCACTGTGGTACGTAAGTTTTGGGTCATCCACACACCTTCATCAAAAATTCTTGTTGTATCAATCAATACATCAGGTTGTTCTGCTACAGTATCCCAATCCAGTTCGACACTGCATGAAAAACTCTTTTTAATTTTATATTCTTGTTCTATTATTTTATACCCTACATAAAAACGAGAAACTGTATAAATATTGGGAGTACTCTCTCCAATACGTTGATCGCTTATGTTATCTGTTCCATTAGGAGAAATCCCACTCATCGGTACATTACGCCCTAAATTGTAGTAACCATTAGCTCTGGCTAACTGTTTATCTTTTGGCCAACCATCAGGAACGGCCGTATCCAAATATTCAAAACTTCGTTTGTAAGATGTAAGAGGCCCTTTTTGGATTCTTACTGCCGGATATGGTACTAATGGATTCCACTGCGCACCATCCCAAACATGTACACCTTGACAAAAACGGTTCTCCTCCGACTCGACATTACTACCTGTATTATAAACTATTAGACCAATATGATCTTTTGCGTTAAGTGTATTATCGGCAGCTGCACCTAAAGTTTTACCCAGATCTTTCTCTGTCCTAATATTTTTTAGCTCTACACGGGGCAAGCCTAATCCTTTAGAAGAATTAGCTCTGATACTATCATTCATTTTTAAATCAAGTAGTGCACCTACATTTGTTTTGCTTCCACTACCAATCGTGACTTGTGCGTTTAATGTAACGAGGTACGATACAAAAAACATAAGAATGTAAAGTTTTTTCATCTTAGAATGAAGAAATTAAGTTTTGTTTTTGTGAATTGAAAAAGCGGGAATAAAGGTATATATATTTTAACAAAAAAAGTATGTACTGTAAATAAAAAAACAACCATAAAAAAAGGCTAAATTAATACTATATAATATATTACTATTTTTTTTATTATATTTGAACACAGAAAGGGAACAAACAAACGAACTTAAAAACTACAAACATGACTACTACAAGAAAATTCTTGCTATTGTTATTATTGACATTAGGCATAAACTCATTAATTAAGGCTCAAACAACTTATACCGAAATCTATCCAAACAAGAGAATAATAATTGACAATGAGAATTTAAATATCAACTTATACAAAGACAAATATGATTCACGCGGTATATTAGATTATAACACAATAAAAGAAGACGGAACAAAAGTTCGTGTATCGTGCCACCGCAAAGGAACGAATATTGAGGTAATGGAAACACTTTCATACCCCTACATTCACACACTTTATAAAGAGTTCTATCCTAATGGAAAGTTAAAACAAAAAGGAATACTTATGCCTAAACAAGTAAAAGTGGGCAATTGGTTAGAATCTACAAAAAATGGTGAAATCAGAATAATCAACTACGATAAAGACAGAAGCCATTTTGGATACAATGATATTTTGGAGTTTTTAGATCAAAGAGACTATCTGCAAGCCCAGCCTAATGGTGAAGATTGGATTTATAGCTTTTGGTACTCTCCCGAAACTCATCAATGGGGAGTACGCTTATCCAAAGAATATGTATTGTATAAAAGATTTACATTTGATGGTAAGGAAGGAACGCTAACAAAAGAGGAAACATTTAATATAGATCAATAATAATTTAAGTCGAAAAATTAACCGCATTCGGAGTTAACAAAATACGTCTCTAAGCATTTGCCATTCCAGATAATGATGTTTGATAAAAATTATTCTATCATTTACTAAAACTATTTATTACTTTTACAAGCTTATTTTATCTATCAATATTGTCAATGAAAAGATATAAGCTTCCCAATATAAATCAACAGGCAGATACTGTTATTTTGGCCAATGGCGAATTTCCCAAACATCCGATAACATCCTCAATACTTAATAACTGTAAGTACTTGGTATGCTGTGATGGAGCAATAAATAATCTGGTGAAAACAAACAAAGAGCCTAATGCAATAGTCGGAGACTGTGATTCTTTATCTGAAGAGAATCGCGTAAAATACGCGAGCATTATTCATCGCATTCGTGAACAGGAGACAAATGACCTGACTAAAGCCGTTCATTTCTGCTTAAAACAAGAAAAGAGAAAAATCACAATTTTAGGGGCAACCGGAAAACGTGAAGATCACACTATTGCAAATATAAGCCTACTATGCGAATATATGCAGGAAGCAGAGGTGGAAATGATTACAGATTATGGTATTTTCAACGGGATAGAATCGGATTCTATATTTGACAGTCAACCCAAACAGCAAGTATCAATAATGTCCATAGACAGGAACGCAATCACTTCTGAGAATTTAGTGTATAAAATCGAAAACCAAATATTTACTAATTGGTGGCAAGCAACACTAAATGAGGCCGAAGGAAATGAATTTGAGATAAAAACAAGTGGACGAACTATCGTTTACAGAGCCTTTCTTTAAAGAATTATTCCCCTAAAGCTTTTGCTTTATATGCCATTGCATAAAAACGCATCTGTTTTATCATCGAAACCAACCCATTAGAACGTGTAGGACTAAGATTTTCTTTCAATCCGATTTTCTCTATGAAATATAAATCAGCATCAACAATTTCATCAGGAGTACGATTAGATAATACCTTGATAAGTAATGCAATGATACCTTTCACTATAACGGCATCACTTTCGGCTTTGAATATAATTTTATCATCTATATACTCGGCTTGCAACCATACACGACTCTGGCAGCCAACGATTAGATTATCTTCAATTTTACTTTTATCATCTAATTTCTCAAGAGAATTACCCAATTCTATCAACAATGCATAGCGATCCATCCAATCGTCGAACATTGAGAATTCTTCTATTATTTCGTCTTGTACTTCGTTTATAGTAGTCATTTTTATTTTTCTTTATAGATAACTTCGAGTACTGTCTGCCCGACAGCTTTAAGGGTTTCTTTACTGATACCGCTCATATCATCTTTTTGGGTATGCCACGCATGATAAAAACTAGTATCAGAATTTTCATCAAACTGGATAATGTCGATACTTGGAATACGACGTACCTCGTTTACCGGCACATGATCGTCGGTTGTAACACCTCCATCTTTATTTATAAAATAATTACCATACCCTAATTGTACTGCAGTACTCCATACTCGGTCTAATACATTCCTAGCATATTCTTTCGAGTATCCTTCTCTATAGAACTTTGCACCGTCTGCACCAACCATATCGAGTAAGATCCCATATTTAGCCTTATAATTAGGTACATGAGGATTTTTAGCCCAATATTGTGATCCCAGACACCAAGTAGCATTTGTAGGGTCAGGATAATCTTTTTTAAATGCCGGAACTCCATAATCTTCAGCATCGAAGAAAATAATATCAATTCCAACTTCGGGCGATTTAGATTGTATAATACGGGCAACTTCAAGCAAAACCCCAACTCCACTACCTCCATCATTTGCACCTAATAAAGGTTTGTGATGATTAGCCGGATTCTGATCCTGATCTGAATATGGACGTGTGTCCCAATGAGCAAATAATAATACTCTGTTTTTCTTATCTAAGTTATATGAACCTATTATATTGCGAGCATTCAATTTTGTACCATCATAAGCCGTTACCACCATCTTCTGTTCCTGAACGTCTGCGCCAAAACGCTTCAGTTCGGAAACTAGATAGTCTCCACAGGCAATATGTTGAGCCGTATTCGGTACTCGAGGTCCAAAAGCCACCTGCTTATCTACAAAAAAATAAGCACTGTCTCCATTGAAATCGGGTGATAATTTTTGATATGCTTCCACAGGTGTAGTTTTTGCTGTTTTATTATTACAAGCACATGTCAATAAAGACAAAGCAAAACAAACAGCAATAATATTTTTAATAGTCATCATATTATAGTTAAATATATAGACACAAAGATATAGATTAGTTACGAGTTAAGAAGTACAGGTTAGTAGTTTTTTAAAAACGAGCTATAATTCTTCTTGAGCTTTATCTATATTACAAAATGATATAATAAAGTGATGACACATATTCATATAGAAAAAAAGTTACTACTAAAAAAAGATTATAAAAGTGTCACCTTTGTAACTTTTTAAATTAGTAGCTAGGAGTAACAACTACTCACTAATAAGATGGGAAAGTGTTACTTTTGTCACCTTTTTAATTAAAAACTAGCATGATATAATATGGCTAAAACAAATAAAGGCCGTGATTATCACGACCTTTACTCCTATATTTCGATACTCTGCTTATGCGTCAATTTTAGCATAAGTAGCATTTTCTTCAATAAACTCACGGCGAGGAGCTACATCTTCTCCCATCAACATAGAAAATATATGATCAGCTTCAGCTGCATTTTCTATTGTTACCTGACGAAGTGTACGATGTTCAGGATTCATTGTTGTATCCCAAAGCTGAGTTGCATTCATCTCTCCAAGACCTTTGTATCGCTGTGTATGAATAGCATTCTCATCACCATCGCCATATTTATCTATAAACGCACGACGCTGTCTATCATCCCAGCAATATTCTTCTACTTTTCCCTTGCGACATAAGTAAAGCGGAGGTGTGGCAATATATACATACCCTCTTTCCAATAGTGCTTTCATATGACGGAAGAAGAAAGTTAAGATAAGTGTTGCAATATGGCTACCGTCAACATCGGCATCGGTCATGATTACCACCTTATGATAACGTAGCTTTTCCGTATTTAATTCTTTCGAATCCTCTTCAGTTCCAATTGTTACGCCGAGTGCAGTATATATATTCTTTATCTCATCACTTTCTAAAACCTTATGAGGCATAGCTTTCTCTACATTCAGAATCTTACCTCTCAAAGGTAGAATTGCCTGAAATCCACGGTCGCGTCCTTGCTTTGCTGTACCTCCTGCAGAATCCCCTTCGACAAGGAATATCTCACATTTCGAAGCATCTTTACTAGAACAGTCTGCTAACTTACCCGGAAGCCCTCCACCTGTAAGCGGAGATTTGCGTTGCACCATTTCACGAGCTTTTCTGGCAGCAGCACGAGCTGTGGCAGCAAGTATTACTTTTTCAACTATAATCTTGGCCTCTTTCGGATGTTCTTCCAGATAATACCCTAAAGCTTCACCTACAGCCTGATCGACAGCACCCATCACTTCATTGTTTCCAAGTTTAGTCTTAGTCTGCCCTTCAAACTGAGGCTCTGCTACCTTTATAGATACAACAGCTGTCAAACCTTCGCGAAAGTCATCTCCACTTATCTCTATTTTTAGTTTTTCCAACATTTTCATGTCTTCTGCATACTTTTTCAAAGTACGAGATAGACCACGTCTGAAACCGGTAAGGTGAGTACCTCCTTCGATAGTATGGATATTATTTACATAAGAATAAACATTCTCATTGTAAGAAGTATTATATGTCATAGCCACTTCTACAGGAACACCTTGTTTCTCTGTAACAATATGTATAACATCTTCGATCAAAGCCTCTTTAGAAGAATCTATATAGCGGACAAATTCTTCTAATCCTTTTTCAGAGTAAAAATTGTCTGAGCGATACGACCCATCATCTTTCTTATTACGCATATCTGTCAGTGAAAGACGAATACCTGCATTCAAGAAGGCTAATTCTCGAAGGCGAGAAGCCAATGTATCATATTTATATTCTGTAACCGTAAAAATAGAATCATCTGGCTTAAATGTTATTGTTGTACCCGAAGTTGAAGAAGCACCTTTTTTCTCTACGGGGCCCAATGGCTTCCCACAAGAATACTCCTGAACAAAGATTGAATCCTCACGATGGACTTCAGCTCGTAAATGAGTAGATAATGCATTCACACACGATACCCCTACTCCATGTAAACCTCCTGATACTTTGTAAGTACCTTTATCAAATTTACCTCCGGCATGCAAGACAGTCAATACGACTTCAAGAGCAGACTTTTGCTCTTTTTCCATCATACCCACAGGAATACCACGACCATTATCCTGAACCGATATTGAGTTATCCTCATGGATAGTAACCTTAATATCTGTACAATATCCGGCTAAAGCCTCGTCAATAGAGTTATCCACTACTTCATATACAAGATGATGTAGCCCTTTTTCACTTATATCCCCAATGTACATTGCGGGTCTTTTCCTTACAGCCTCCAGGCCTTCAAGCACCTGAATATTCTGCGCCGAGTAAGACTCGCTTGCCATTTTTTGCTTCTCTGTCATATTTTCTTGCTATTTTTTGGCGGAAAACCACCCTTTGTTTTGCATTATAAAATCTAACAAATATACGAATTTTTATCGAGAAAAACAAGCAATACCAAGTCTGTTTTATGATTCATAATACAGTATAAAGCATCAATTAAATACGCAGTAATACTTGATTATCCAATTTTCTTTCTTTCTTTGTAAAACATAAATGCACCAAATATATCTAGTCCGTATGAAAAACAAAATCTTATCATTTATTATCCTCGTCCTTTTCATTGTTAGTTGTTCTGATAATGAAGAAAAGGAAGATCCCCAATTTTTAAGCTTATCGAAAAGTGAATTGCTGTTTAGAGCCGAAGGTGAGATACAAACCTTTTCCATCAAGTCAAATACCGAATGGAAAATAGATATAGAACAAAACGGCTGGCTTACCATTACTCCTTTAAACGGAAAGGGGAATATGAATATTACAACAAGAGTAATTGAAAATAAAGCTAAAAGTCCACGTTCAATATCACTAACGATAAAAACGACCCAGAAATCTGAAACGATCACTATTACACAAGAAGCTGCTGCTCCGGAACCAGAAGGGTTTTACTTTCCTCTTCTGACTATCAATACCGAGAATAGGAAACCAATTACATCGAAAGAGGACTATATAAACGCTACATTTCTTCTTGAATCTCGAAATGAAAAAGGCGAAATCATAGAAAAGCTACTGGAAGGAGAAACTGAAATAAGAGGCAGGGGAAATAGTACATGGGAAATGGAGAAAAAACCATATCGACTAAAGTTAAGTAAATCAAGCGAGATGTTAGGCATGCCTAAAAACAAACATTGGGTTTTGTTAGCAAACTATTCCGACAAAACCTTGATTCGAAATGAGCTTGCATTTGAAATTAGCCGGCGCATGGGATTTACCTATACTCCACGAATGAAATATGTCGATGTCGTTCTCAATGGTGATAATATAGGAAATTACATGCTAGGAGAGCATATAAGAATAGATAAAGACAGGGTAAATATTGCTGAGCTAGAGCCAACAGATACCAATATTTCGGGTGGATACCTTTTAGAGATAGATGAACGTAAAGGTGAGCCTGTTTGGTTCGAAACCAACCTAGGTGAAATGATATTTTGCGTAAACAGACCCGAAAATATTCCGTCTGATCAAAAAGAATATATCAAAAATTATATTCAAAACATAGAAGATATTTTATATGGTATAAATGAGGTAAATACAGTAGCTGAACTCCCAAAATATCTGGACATTAAATCCTTCATTGATTATCTATTATTAAATGAGATGTCTAAAAATGTAGATGGAAATCTTCGTTTAAGTACTTTTGTCTATAAAAACAAAGATGATGACAAATTATATTTTGGTCCTGTCTGGGACTACGATATTGCATTTGGTAATGTCGACTATGATAACTGTGAAAAAACGTATGATTGGCACGCCCGTAATAAAGCAAATTGGTATAAAGAGTTCTTTCGGCATCCTGAGTTTGACCAAATGGTAACAAACCGTTGGAAAGAATTAAGGAGTGATAAACTAAAAGATTTACATCCATTTATAGATGCCTTAGCTGAAGAAATGCAAATATCACAAAGTAAAAACTTTACGCGCTGGCCAATACTAGACAAAAGAGTCTGGCCAAATCCTATTATCACAGGAAGTTATCAAGGAGAGATCGATTATCTAAAAAGCTGGCTTACTCAGAGATTAAACTGGATGGATCAGGAATTGAAATAAATCTATACCTTATATTAAAAAAAGAGGGTGTTGACAGAATTACAACACCCTCTTTTTATTTCTTGTCTATTATATAATTTATAATTACCATCTTTTTATGATCTTATTAATGATCTTCTTCACTTTCAACACAAACTTCAATTCCTTATACTTTTTATCATTAATGAAGCCATATTTATGTTTTATCTTATAAAAGTCTGAATAAAAATCAAAGTAAGATGATGATATACCTCCTAATCTGAAATTAGATATAACAACATCTATTTCTTCTAACTTAACACCTTGACTAACACATCTACAAATAAAATCATAATCGGCCAACACTTTCACAGATAGATCAAAGGCACCAAACTTATCATAGACTGCTTTCGACACAAAGAAAGTTGAGTGAGGTAATACACTTTCTGAAATAAACGTAGCTCCACGACGCTGAACATTAAAGATTTTATCTTCTTTCCATACTCTTTCTATGCCATATATCATACAGTTGTTACGATCAGTCTCTCCGTCAGTAAATTTATTCCACATTACTTCCAAGGCATTATCTTCGTACCAATCATCAGAATTGGTAATCCCTACCAAATCCCCTTTAGCCATAGATATACCTTTATTCATGGCATCATAAACACCTTTATCTGGCTCGCTCACAATATGTACAGACACCCCTTTTCTTTCGAATAAAGGCTTATAGCTCTCTATAGTATCTATGGTTTTATCTTTAGAAACCCCATCTATTATAATATACTCAAAATCTGAGAATGTCTGTCTTAATAGTGCTTCAATTGTTCCATGAAGCATTTTTTCTGAATTGAAAGTAGGTGTTATTATCGATATTTTTGGCATCTAGTAAATCCTTTAAAATAGCAAACAAAGATACATTATTTTTTAATAGATAGTCTTATATAGATAAGATCATTCCCAAAAGATAAAATCTCAAAAGAATTAATATAAAAGATATTTACAATGAAAGAAACTACCATTCATGAGATTTACAAAAATGGAAACTTTCATTCATGAGATTTACAAAAAAAGGAATGCCCATCCAGAACAAAAATTTAAACTCATATGTTTTAATTTTAAGAGACAAAATAAAGAGTAATATTCTATCTATCACATTAGAAACAAGGCACTTCAGGCCTTATCATTCATTTAACTAACAAGGTTAAAAAAATTGAATGATATGAAAAAGACTTTATTTATTTATCCATTAATTCTCATCGGACTAAGTTGTTGTTCCGATGATAATAGCATCGAAACAGCCCATTTCGTTATATCATCAAAAAATATAGCAGATAATTCATTAATATCAGGTGGGCAATATAGTATATTTAATAGTAACAATGAGATCGTTGGAACCTACACTCTTGATCATGGCACAATAGAACTTACCGAATTGCCGATAGGAAGCTATACTATAAAAGAAATAGCAGCACCTGAAGGTTATGTTTCGGAGCTGAATGAAAAAAAATACGAACCATATAACATAAAATTCAGAGATATTACATTTTATTATATCGATGAACAAAATAGGACGCTACCTGAATCTATAAAGTTAAAATTTTATGCCTCGGAACATTACGAATTCTATGGGAACTATAATGCTGTGCGTATCGGAGAATATTATTGGATTGATAAAAATTTCACCCACACAGTACGTCAAGGCAATGGATTTGAAAATGATCTTCCGATCACACAAGGAGCCCTAAATAAATACTTAGAACGAATATGGATAAACCCATCCCAATATCAATTAACTAATATTAATGAGTTT
>NZ_JAEPKU010000144.1 GCF_016652235.1 Dysgonomonas sp. Marseille-P4677 | reverse complement strand
ATGTTTCTTTTTTCTAAATTATTTGTGAAATGCTTGTTGCAAATAGTTTTGGAGTATATGTTTTTTATATTTTTAGTTATTATTTTTTACATATGAAACCTTAAAATGCTACATTTGTGGCTCTAATTAAAGCAACAGAAAGATATGTGTGATTCAATAGTTATCATACCTACTTATAATGAGATAGAGAATATAGAGGCTATAATAAAAACTGTATTCAGTTTGCCTAAAAAGTTCGATATACTTATCATAGATGACGGATCGCCCGACGGAACAGCTGATGTTGTTAAGAGACTACAACAGGAGTTTGCTGATCGATTATTTCTTATCGAACGATCAGGTAAACTCGGCTTGGGTACCGCTTATATTGCAGGATTTAGATGGACGCTGGAGCGATCGTATGAGTACATATTCGAGATGGATGCCGATTTTTCACACAATCCTGATGACTTGGAAAAGCTTTATGAGGCATGCGATTCTAATGGTGCAGATATTGCTGTTGGTTCACGTTATTATAGTGGGGTTAATGTTGTAAATTGGCCGATGGGACGTGTGTTGATGTCTTATTTTGCTTCTAAATATGTTCGTTTTATAACAGGAATGAAAGTACATGATGCTACTGCAGGATTTGTTTGTTATAAGCGTAAGGTTCTTGAAACTATCGATCTGGACGATATCCGTTTTAAAGGGTATGCATTTCAAGTAGAAATGAAATATACGGCATATTGTTTGGGTTTCAATATTAAAGAGGTTTCCATCGTATTTATCAATCGTATGCTTGGCACGTCAAAAATGAATTCGGGAATATTTGCTGAGGGTGTTTTTGGAGTACTAACGATGAGGATGAGACGATTATTTGGCGGAATAAAAAAACGTACAGTTTGATATTGTATTATAATTAAATTATGGCTATACTATTTCTTGTAGCTTTATGAAGCTAAAAGAGATGATATGATTTTCGTAAAGTAATAAATCTTACTATCTTTGTCCTGTATTTTAATTTGTATTCCAATAGATGAAAATTATTTGTGTAGGGCTTAATTATCAATCACATAATAAAGAGATGAAAAGAGGATTGTCTAGCAAGGATGATGATCCTGTCCTTTTTATGAAACCTGATACGGCTCTACTTTCTAATAATAAAAATCAATTCTATATTCCGGATTTCTCTTCCGAAATACACTACGAAGCTGAAGTCGTGGTACGGATAGATAAAATGGGTAAAAATATAGCAGAACGTTTTGCCCATCGTTACTATAATGAAATAACTATTGGTATAGATTTCACCGCAAGGGATATACAAGCAGGTCTTAAAGAACGAAGCCAACCTTGGGAAATATCAAAAGCTTTTGATAATTCTGCTGCAATAGGAGCATTTGTCTCAAAAGAAAAATATCAGAAGGATATTCAGAATCTCAATTTTAGTTTAAAGAAAAATGCTGAAATAGTTCAGTCAGGCAATACCTCCGAAATGATACATTCGGTAGATAAAATAATCGCATTTGCAAGTCGTTTTTTTACATTAAAAACAGGAGATCTCATTTTTACAGGAACACCGGCAGGAGTGGGAAAGGTCCAGATTGGAGATCATCTTTCTGGAAAGATAGAGGACAATGAACTATTAGATTTGTATATTTGTTAGAATTAGATATGTTAAATTTTGGAATGAAAATAATAAATATCATAAAAAACAGTTTCCTATATAGACAAGGATAAACAAACTATATATACCTTAACTAAATAAATAAAAATTACGAAATAATAAAAAATAGAGGAATGAAGAATTTTCTTAAAAAAGTCTTACTGGTAAACGCATTTGCTCTGACTTCTTTTAGTGCATTTGCTCAGGAAGAAATTAACCCTATACATACAGCAATGCCATCATTGTCTATTGCTCCTGATGCAAGAGGCGGTGGTATGGGTGATGCAGGAGTTGCTACTGCACCTGATGTGTATTCACAGCATTGGAATCCAGCTAAATATGCTTTTGCAACTAGTAAAGCCGGATTTGGATTGTCATATACTCCATGGTTGAGAAAGATTATTAATGATATAGCATTGGTATATGGAGTTGGTTATTACAAACTAGGTAATGATAACAATCAGGCATTAAGTGCCTCGATACGTTATTTCTCTATTGGAGATGTAAACGTTGCTCAAGAAAGTGGTTTTAACGGGCAGACTTTAAGTCCTCATGAATTAGCAGTAGATTTGGGTTATTCGCGTAAGTTGACGGAAACTTTCTCGGGGTCAGTTACAGTGAGGTATATTCGTACAGACTATTCCGGTGCTGATGAGGAAACATCTCCGGGCGATGCTTGGGCGGCAGATATAGCAGGGTATAACGAATCGTATATCAATATTGGGGAATCAGAGAGTCTTTTGAGTTTTGGTTTTAATATATCCAATATAGGAACTAAGATTGCTACAACGGGAGGTCCAAGGGATCAGTTCCTCCCTACGAATCTACGTTTGGGAGCTTCTTTAATGTATCCGTTGAATGATGTTAGTACATTGTCATTTAGTGCCGATGTAAACAAACTTTTGGTGCCTACACCTCCGGTGAAAAAAGATGATGAAACCCAGCCAGATTTCGATAAACGTTATCAGGATTATCGCGATATGAGTCCGATCTCAGGTGTTTTTAAATCTTTTGGAGACGCGCCCGGTGGATTTTCGGAAGAGATGAAAGAGATTATGTGGTCGTTGGGTGCTGAATATGATTATGATAGCAAGTTCCGTGTGCGTACAGGTTATTTTCATGAAAGCAAGATGAAGGGTAATCGTCAATATATGTCATTCGGAGCAGGTTTCAAGTTGACTGCTTTTCAACTTGATGTAGCATATATGCTTGCGACTGCGCAACAAAATCCATTAGATCAGACATTGCGTTTCTCATTGGCATTTGATATAGATGGAATGAAAAACTTATTTAGATAAAAGAAGATATATTATAATGAAAATACGGGTAGGGTTTGGTTATGATGTGCATCGCTTAGCCGATAATCGAGACTTATGGTTAGGTGGTGTAAAAATCGAACATACACAAGGCCTTTTGGGACATTCCGATGCGGATGTCCTTATTCATGCAATATGCGATGCCATATTGGGTGCAGCTAATCTGCGCGATATAGGATTTCATTTTCCCGATACAGCAGATGAATATAAGGATGTAGATAGTAAATTATTACTGGCAAAAACGTTGGAGGTAATAACCGAGAAAGGCTATGTAATAGGTAATGTAGATGCTACAATATGTGCCGAACGACCTAAAATTAACCCCCATATTCCTCAAATGCAAAAAGTAATGGCAGAGATATTAAAAATATCTCAGGAAGATATTTCTATTAAAGCTACAACATCCGAGAAGGTCGGATTTGTTGGCCGTGAGGAAGGTTTTGCCGCATATGCCGTTGCGTTAATAGAAAAAAAGTGATAGTTAAACACAATTCGAAATGAGTGTGAAACCTGTAATAGAATTAACTGCTGACGGGTCTCACACTCTTTTTGTACCCGAACTTGGCGAACACTATCATTCGATAAATGGTGCGATACAAGAATCTATACATGTATTTATCAATTCCGGATTAAAATGCTGTACGAAAGATATTGTTCAAATTTTCGAAATAGGATTTGGTACCGGACTCAATGCTTTTCTTACATTGTTGAATGCAAACAATTGTGGTAAAAAGATACTTTATACTACAGTGGAGGCTTATCCGTTACCCGATTCTCTTATCCAAGAATTGAATTATTCCCAAAATCATTCAAAAGCTGACCAGGATTTGTATCATAAACTACACACTGTAGATTGGGGGCGAGAAGTAGAGATTACTGAAAATTTTACTTTAACTAAGATTAAAGATGATTTTACTCATTTCGATTTTTCACAGATTAAGCATAATGTAGATATTGTATATTTTGATGCTTTTGCACCTGATAAACAATCGGACATGTGGACGCAGCAAATATTTAATCAATTATATGATGTAACAAACTATCAGGGGGTGCTTGTTACATATTGCGCCAAAGGTATGGTTCGCAGGATGATGCAGCAGGCTGGATATACTACCGAGCGTTTGCCCGGACCTCCAGGAAAGCGGGAAATGCTAAGAGCAACGAAGGGTATTTGATGCCATGAATATAGTTAAGGTTTTCTATGATTTTTCTCATTCTATAAAAGTTATCTATATTTGCACCTCTAAACTTAGGATATAATTTTAATGAAAATAGGTAATATAGATTTTTCGAACAATCCTGTATTTCTCGCACCTATGGAGGATGTTACAGATATGGGATTTCGCCTTATGTGTAAACGATTCGGCGCAGATATGGTGTATACCGAATTTGTGTCGAGCGATGCACTTATCAGGCATGTGAATAAGACTAAAGCAAAACTAGCCATTAGTGATCAAGAGCGTCCGGTAGCAATACAGATATACGGACGCGAAGTGGATGCTATGGTGGAAGCTGCAAAAATATGTGAAGAGGCTAACCCCGATATTTTAGATATAAATTTTGGTTGTCCGGTAAAAAAAGTTGCGGGTAAAGGTGCCGGATCGGGAATGATGAAGAC
This sequence comes from Dysgonomonas sp. Marseille-P4677, assembly GCF_016652235.1. Taxonomy (GTDB): domain Bacteria; phylum Bacteroidota; class Bacteroidia; order Bacteroidales; family Dysgonomonadaceae; genus Dysgonomonas. Next base: position 5,984 of record NZ_JAEPKU010000144.1, on the reverse strand, counting down.
GCCGGATTTGATGGTGGAAATAACAAAGGCTGTTGTAGAAGCTGTGAAAATACCTGTTACGGTAAAGACCCGTTTGGGTTGGGACAACGATTCGAAAATAATAGTAGAACTTGCAGAACAATTACAGGATACAGGTATTCAGGCCCTAACGCTTCATGGACGAACACGAGCGCAAATGTATTCGGGAGAGGCAGATTGGTCGTTGATCGGTGCAGTTAAAAATAACCCTAGGATGCATATACCTATTATAGGTAATGGGGATGTGACAAGCCCTGAAATATGTAAAAAACGCTTTGATGAAACCGGCGTGGATGCTGTAATGATAGGGCGAGGCAGTATCGGTAGTCCTTGGATATTTGAGGAGGTGAAGCATTATTTGGCTACAGGCGAATATTTACCTAAGAAAGAATTTGTATGGTATCTTGAGATGTTGAAAGATTTAATACGAAAGAATATAGATTTTTCAGGTGAGCGTGGTGGCATTATTCATAGTCGTCGTCATCTTGCCGGAAGCAGTGTGTTTAAAGGAATACCCGATTTTAAAAAGATTCGTGTTTCAATGTTACGTACCGATTCCGTGGATGATTTATTTTCTATAATAGACAGTATTCCAAATCAGTTCGAAATAGTAGGACAAGAGTAAGTGATTTATATCTAAAGAGCAGAATCCGATTCTGAGTTTCATTTTATTTAGAATAGGATATTAGTTAAAAACTTATCTCTCGGGTGTTGTAACTTGTTACTATTTTAGATAACTTTGTGCTACGAGAAATAACAAATTTAAATAAAAAGAAAATGAAAAAAGTAGTATTAATTCGCCATGGTGAAAGCGTTTGGAATAAAGAAAACCGCTTTACAGGATGGACTAATGTAGACTTGTCGGAACAAGGAGTACAGGAAGCTGTTAAAGCCGGACAGCTTTTGAAGAAAGAGGGTTTCAATTTTACCCTTGCCTATACTTCATATCTGAAAAGAGCTGTTAAAACGTTGAATAATATTCTAGATCAGATGGATCTGGATTGGATTCCTGTTGAGAAAACATGGCGTTTGAATGAAAAACACTACGGTATGCTTCAAGGCTTGAATAAAGCTGAAACAGCAGAAAAATATGGTGATGAGCAAGTATTGGTTTGGAGACGTAGTTACGATGTTCCACCTGCACCACTTGAGTCAACCGATCCTCGTTCAGCTTCACAGGATCCTCGTTATGCAGGAGTGCCTAAAGCATATATTCCTGAGACAGAGGCGTTGAAAGAAACAGTGGAGCGCATCCTTCCTTACTGGCAGGAAGTAATTTATCCATCAATGATGCAACACGATGAAATTATTGTTGCAGCGCATGGCAATAGTTTACGTGGTATTATCAAATATCTGAAAGGTATCTCGGATAGTGATATTATAAGTCTAAACTTGCCTACAGCAGTTCCTTATGTATTTGAGTTTGACGATAATTTAAATCTTGTAAAAGATTATTTCCTAGGTGATCCTGAAGAAATCAAGAAATTGATGGATGCAGTAGCTAATCAAGGAAAGAAAAAATAATTACGCATTTTTGCGATCCGACAGCCACTTCTTTTTTTGAAGTGGCTGTTTTGTTTTGTATGGCTATGAAGTATATCTTATTTTATCTATATGTAATACGATGAATGCTGTTAGGATAGGGTAAAAGTGACATGTAAAAAAGTGATAGAAATGTGTTACTTTTGTCACCTTTTTCAAAATAGATAATATTAGCTCGTATTATGGTGATAAACATTAGGAAGATAAAAACAAAATAATTATCTTTGCACCGCTTTTATAAGCCCGTACGTGTGATGGGGATAAGGAAGCAAATCCTTAATTTGAGTAACACATTTTAAAATTAGAAAATGAAAACATTTGAACTAAAAGGCGAGGCTAGAACAGACCTTGGCAAAAAAGCAACTAAAGCTATCCGTAACGAAGGAAGCATTCCTGCTGTTATTTATGGTGGCGAAAAAGCAGAAACAGCTATTCACTTTACTGTAACTAACAGTGATGTGCGTAAATTGGTTTATACTCCTGAAATTTTCTTGGTAGACCTTACAGTCGGAAAAGATAATTATAAAGCGATATTGAAAGATATTCAGTTTCATCCGGTAACTGATGCAATCCTTCACCTAGATTTCCTTCATGTGTTTGATAACAAACCTATTGTTATAGACGTACCTGTTGTACTAGACGGACTTGCAGAAGGTGTGAAAGCCGGGGGTAAACTTTCTCTTGACTTACGTAAGCTAAAAGTGAAAGCTAACTATGATAAAGTTCCTGAAAAAGTACATATCGATGTTACAGGCTTGGCTCTAGGTAAATCTATTCAGGTTGGAGAATTGAGTTTCGAAGGGCTGGAATTGCTTAATGCTAAGAATGCAGTTGTTTGTCGTGTTCAGTTGACACGTGCAGCAAGAGGTCTTGCAGCTAAAAACGGCTAATAGCAGTCAGAATAAGAAATAAAACAAATGAAATATTTGATTGTCGGATTGGGCAATATCGGAAGAGAATACGAATATACCCGCCACAATATAGGATTCAGAGTATTGGACGCTTTAGCAGAAGCGTCCAATGCTGTTTTTACGGATAGGCGTTATGGCTTTGTCTCGGAATTAAAGGTAAAAGGACGTACGCTGGTTTTGCTAAAGCCATCTACTTATATGAATCTTAGTGGCAATGCAGTGCGTTATTGGTTGAATCAGGAGAAAATACCAATAGAGAACCTTCTAGTGGTCGTAGATGATTTAGCTCTCCCTTTTGGTGTTTTGAGGCTTAAAGGTAAGGGCAGTGATGCCGGGCATAACGGATTGAAGCATATACAAACGATATTGAGTACGCAGGCGTATGCTCGTTTGCGTTTTGGTATAGGAAATGAATTTCCGAAAGGTGGCCAAGTGGACTATGTGCTTGATCCTTTTTCTGATGAGGAAGAAAAAGAACTTCCTGAAAAACTGGAAATCTGCGGAGAAATAATAAAAAGCTTTTGCTTGGCCGGTATTCAGAATACAATGAATCAGTATAATAATAAATAAATATGGCTAAAGGGGATCCTAAAAGCGAAGTGCGTATAGATAAGTGGCTTTGGGCTGTTCGTTTATTCAAGACACGTTCGATAGCCATAGAGGCATGTAAAAAAGGTAGGATAACGATAAAGGGTATCGCGATAAAGCCTTCTCGGATGATAAAGATAGGCGATGTAATAGAAGTGCGTCGTGCTCCGATTGTCTATTCATTTGAGGTGTTGGGGCTTAGCGAAAATAGGATGGGGGCAAAGCTTGTACCCGGATTTATGAAAGATGTGACACCTGCCTCCCAGCTCGAAATTCTCGAATTGTCGAAGATGTCAGGATTTGTTGATCGCGCTCGCGGAACAGGTCGACCGACTAAAAAAGATCGCCGGGAACTAGATCAATTTGCTGAAGACTACACCTTCTTTGATGATTGGGATTTTGATGAAGAGTAAGTTATTGATAATAGTAACCTGTCTTGCCTTGATGGCAGCATGTAATAGCCAAGGTTTGAAGACGAGTGAAAAGGATGGATGGCGAGTGGATCGCTTTACTCCCGATGATTTTGGTATAATATCGTTTGCTAAATTCAATATAAAGGAAACTTATCTTAATCAATAGATTTTATTGCCAATAAGATACTCAACGCTATCTCATAATGTGAGGTGGCTTTTTTGTTGATAATTCTTCTCTTAATTTTAATTACACTTACATTATATTGCATATCTTTGTTTCAGATTGGTGTTACAAGTCCGTATTTACCGGATGAGTAATGAAAAGGGAATCAGGTGTAAATCCTGAACAGTCGCGCTGCTGTAAGCTCGCAAAAGTGTTTGTACAAATCCTCTAGCCACTGTTTTATCGAACGGGAAGGTAGTGCAAACAAGAGTAAGTCAGAAGACCTGCCAAAAGCATTTTATTTCGTCTTTCGCGAAAAAAGACAGAAAATACAGTTGTTGAATCAATTTAAGTATTTGTAGTTTATCATTTGTTGTGTGTTATGCAAACTCATGCCATTATCTTGTTTTGGTATGGGGAATAGTATTTACAATCGATAAATAATTATTTATAATTTCTAAAAATTAAAAACGATGAAAAAGATTTGTAAAAGGTGTTCAGTCCCATTTAGTTGTAGAGAAGATAGAATTGATCTGTGTAGTTGTCGAAAAGTGACTTTGGTTAGTGGCGTTCGTGATTATATTAAAGAAAATTATGGAGATTGTTTATGTCCTAAATGCCTTAAAGAAGCGAATGCTTCATATTATGCATTTGATGTCAATCCTGCTTTTTTGCAGAAAAACAAAAATAGCTAGATTGTAATGTGTTGTAAAGCAGTGTTGTAGTAAAAACTTGTTTTTAATTTACAATTTATTATAAAATTAGTCTTTAATTCGTTTAATTGTATAGCTAAGTTTCCTTAAATTTGAACCTAGAAAATTTTATCTGAAAAATATTCGGATAAATAGAGTCGGTTTGCGATCTCCTAGTTTAAGAAAAACTTAAGGGAGGGGGATCATAAACCGAAATTTGTGTGGATTATCAAAATAAATATAAATAATAAACAAGATCTGACATGTTACAAGAATTTACGTTAGGCGAAGGAAAAGCGATAATGAACTTCACGCTTAAATTTTGCGATACGCGTCAAAAAATACTAAACAGTTATGGATTTCATAGAGTATTGGAAGTCTTTATTCAAAAATTGAAAAAAGATGAAGTTATTATCTATGAATATTATATCAAAGAATTTAAAACCGATGAAGAGTTTGAAAAAACATTGATTGAAGCATTTAAGTTACTTACTGTTTGTAATACAGATGAAGTGCAGAATGTACATAATAAATATGCTATATTCTTCAATGATAAAGACTTGTTTATCGAATTAATAGAACTTCTTTATAGTTTTTGGCGCAGGCTCGAACGTTACACTGTAGTGCATAATAGCTCGATAGGTAATGGATTGCAGAGTGTGAGATTTATGCAAGCTAACGAATTGTTTAACGAGTTAGTATTGTCGATCTATCGTCGTATCGAAGAAACTGTAATGGGATATCAGCATCGTGTATACCGTCAACTTACAGCCGGAGCCAATGCTGCACTTACATTAAGTGACATAAACTGGAACTGTCCGGTTGAATATAACGGATTATCTTCGATTCCATTTATTACCGGTGTGATGTTTAGACCACCGTTTATATCTTATACAAAAAGAAATACTCGTGATGGCATATTCCACGAACACCAGACAAATCCTATTGAAAACCTAGCTCTTAATGAAGATGACTGGTTCTTGTTCCCTGCCAAAGTTGGAAATATGTTGACTTTTGTATACTTCCATAAAGACTTTATGGTTCATGGGTTCGGCTTATCTAACTTGTTCGAGTTAGCCAAGGAAAACGAGTATATTGGAAAGAAACCGGATATAATCTATGTTTTTGGAAATCCAGATGGATACGAAGAAAAACGTACATTCTATTATAAAGATAAGAAAAATGATATATTGATCGGATATGCTAATCATTGTGATGATATAGACTATTTCGGTTATATGAAAAAAATGTTGCTGACATTGCATAATGTAAAGCAAATGGAAAATAATCGTCTGCCTATACATGGAGCTATGGTAAATATTGCTTTGAAGAATGGAAAAGAAGCAAATATCATTATCATGGGAGACAGTGGTGCCGGAAAATCAGAGAGTCTTGAGGCATTCCGTTCGCTTAACGAAAGTTATATCCGCCATATGCGTATCATATTTGATGATATGGGCTATTTGAAAAAAGAAGATGATGGTACGGTCAAAGGTTATGGTACAGAAATTGGGGCATTTGTGCGTATCGATGATCTTGATCCTATGTATGCTTTCGAACAATTGGAAAGAGGTATTTATACCAATCCGGATAAAATAAATGCCCGGATTACTATTCCGGCAGCAACATATGATATAATTATGAAAGGATATAAAGT
>NZ_JAEPKU010000143.1 GCF_016652235.1 Dysgonomonas sp. Marseille-P4677 | reverse complement strand
ACTAATAGTATCTTCTTGAATGTAACGAGCAACAGGGATATAATACTCGTCATTCCGCATGGGAGAGTTCGGATCGTATAAATAGTCTTTGTATAAACGGAGGAAATAAGGATACATCTTTCCGGTACTATCTTCCCTGACAGCCCTATCCAGCATTGCTGTAATGGAAAAATATACCTTTTGTTTATCTGCATGATGCATGACTTCAAGATAATCAACAAAAGCTTGCTCTGTAATATCAGGTAGATGTATATACCCGGTATCACTGAAATTAAAGTTATCCCAATAATGGGGGACCAGATAATCAGCTCTTTGAGATGGAGTGGCTAGCTCATCCGGAATCGTAATCTTTTTAAACTCCTTCTTTAGAGGATCATGTTCTGTAACAAAGGTATTTTTACTGGATTCAATATTCTTACTGTTGCATCTATTGAATATAAGAGGTATTATTATCAATAAGACAGCTGGATATATCATCCACATAATAGAAAATGATATCTTGTATTCTTTTTTATTCATAAGCTTTTATTTCTATACGTAAGGAACATACTTCATTATTATCTTGTTGCTTTGTACCACTCTAACTCCATGTAGTTTTCATTGAGTCTGTTATATTGTTCTTGCATGATATAGGTTGTAAGTCCTGAATATTGAGTGATGGCAAAACCGTTATAATCTTGTATGAAATAAGGTGTAGAGGCTTTCCATACAACACAATCGTCGATAAGGTGCTGTAGCTCCTCTTTTTGTTCTTTTGTTTTAAGCAAACAGGAGTAATAACCTTCGAAATCAGCAAACAGATGATGACCATTCCTGTCAAAATGCTGAACATCATTAATGTTTACTCCTTTTGAGAAGTCACAGTTTATCCTGACATAAGCGGCGAGGCTTTCCAAGTTACTTGTCCGAATCACCGATAAAGTAGACGAACGCATATAGCCCGTTTGACTATCAAAATAGGCGAAAGCTTCTTTCATAAATTGTATAGGATCGCCGTATGCTAATTCACTTATATGTTTTTGATAGATAGCCGTAAATCCCGGAGATACTATTTCGGCAGAGGATGCAGATATATAACAGGCTTTATCTCTCAGTTCGTATGCAACTTCTATTCCAGCCATAAAGCAGGTCTCAAAAATGATGTATTCAAAAGCCTTGTGGGGAATAGCAGCAGCGAAACTTGTAAGTTTCATTCCTAGCCCATTGTCTGATAAAACCATCTTGTTTTGAGATTTTGACTGAGTATCCATTAACGTATTATCCGGTAGCCAACCCGAAGCATGAGAGAAAATAAGCAGGTTATATTTTGCATCTGGATACATGGTTCTAGCCTGCATGATTACGCGACGGAATACATCCGGATCAGCCGAATTTTCGGTGCTATATTCTTCTATGGTTTCTAAGGTATTATTATCCGATATTTGTAAAAGACGAGGAGATATATCCGTTGCATCCTGGTAAATAAGTATCTTACATTCTTGAGTCGCTTTCCATCCCTGACGGATAGCTTTAAGTTTCTCATGGCTTTCTTCCGACAGATTGTTGTCCCCTGCCATATAAACCAGTAAAACCTTTCGGACAGTTTCCGGTTGATCGGACTCTTCTTCTTTACAGGATGTGAACATCCAACAAAAAAAGAATACGGTACATACCTCAATAATTTTTAATTGTAATTTTCTTTGATCATATTTCATAAATGCGCCTCTTCTTTGTATTATTAAAAAGATCCCGCGAATCTCCCGACTCACGGGATGCTTAACACAAACTTTACAAAACTACATACCCCAGGGTATTTTTTATATTAGTGGATATCTATTTGGTTTACTTATTCTACAACACAGCGAACTGAAAATGCATATCTGCGAACATTAGTGGCTTTAGGATTAATTGAACCCTTATTAAAATCCAGCATATAGCTATTATTTCCAGTATTATTCGGTGAACCGGACCAATAAAACCCGTTCGAACCGACATTGGACAGATCTCCATCGTCATTATAGCGATATCCTGCAGCGGGGAAATATAAATAACTTTCACTTTTACTTCTTTTACCGGGCTTTACAGTAAATCTCCCATCGGTTTGATTAACATCACCTGTTTGTGGAATCCATAGACCACCAATATTTTCACCATAATTTTCACAGTTGTTTGCTATAGCATCAAATTCAGCAGATGTAGGCATACGCCATTTCTTGCCTGCTGGGGCCCATCCTTTCTCAGTTAAATGTTTGCAGATATCCCCCAAGCCGGTAGCTTCATCTGTCGTTTCATATAGGTAACTACGATCTCGGACTGACTTACCTGAAGGAATATATGACGTTATGATATTTGTAGCATCACTAATGTGCGGTAATGTTCCCCAAGATGTATAGCCTAAATATGCAGGTGTTGAAGTACCACCGGAAGGTGGGTAAAGCAACATGTTTAAAGACCATTTACCCCTTAGTGAAGTAATACCATATAGGCTACCCCATTGGAAAAAAACACCCTGATACTGACGATGAGTTGTTACGCCGACATCATCAAAAGTGAGTTTTGTTCCATCCCAATAGATATTGGATCCGGCCCATCCCTTGTGTGTTGTTGGATAATATTCAGCATGAATATCAAATGTAATAGGAATATCTTCAAAACTCTTAGGAGTAGTTGTACTTTCGATAATGAGTGTTATTTTTCCTGTAACATGGGTAGATTTCTCGTTTGTTTGGAAATGGATATCTGTACCTATATTCGTATTATAACCACCCATCGTGCCTACGCGAAGATTGTCGTCTTCTTTGAGATTCAGTAACGTATAGCCTCCTAGTACCTCTTCGTTAATAGACTTGATGCGCCAACCTGTGTTGCTACGTATATTGAAAGTATATGCCCTTCCAAGAAGATAGTAGGGCTTGACATCTGCTATTACTGTATCTCTCTTTACAGAATGACGAAAAATCAATGTCTTATTTTTGATTCTTATACCATCTGTAACAGAAAAGGTATAAATGGACGAACGTTGGAAAAAAGGGTCCGTATTTAACTCTTCTGGTGTGATAGACCTAGGGCGGATATCACTAAAGTTTTTTTCACCTAAATATGATAAAAAATCACCGCTGACTCCCAAAGATTGAGAACCTCCAAATTCAAAAGATTTTCCAAGTGTATTACTAAAATAGATTAATCTGGACTTATGAACATCACACGGTTGCCATCTAAATTTAAGACCTTTTGGCTCAGGTTGGATGTTGTTTGTTATCTCGTAAGGAGTAGAAACAAATTCCAACAAGCTGATTTCTTCATTATCTTCATTCATTATTGAAAGATCCAGCTCACCTAAAATATCCTGAGTAACTTTTACAATATAGGTCAATCGCTCTGCTGTAATATGGAGTTCTGCTGTGCGTTTATTTAAACTGTTGTTTTCTTCAGGTTTAATGTAAATTTTTTCTGTAGATTTTGAATATGTTAGCCATGGGGTAACTCCATCTTCATAAACAGTTGATATATTATAGCCTCCGGGATAGTCTGTAACTATATATAAGGCATATTTTTCCTTAACTGAAGTATAACCTGCTTCTCGGGAGAAGAAAAATTCACTTTGTGAAACCCCAAGATAATACTGATCGTTAACCACGAAATCGGAAAAACGTCCGTCATCCCACTCGATAATGCTTGCCTTTATATTAACTGGCCGTGAATTGAATGCTTCCTCAGGAGTACCTAACCCGGATGCACTTACATCGGTGATGGTTACCCTGTAATGATGGTTACGCAACAGGGCAAGGTAAGTTGTATTTCCAGATGTCGTATTTGAAAAATCGACACGGTAGAACGTTTCCTTTTCCTGTGGATCATTCCCATAAACCCCTCCGATAACAAGACAGGTATTCTCTGTCAATGTAGAAGAAGTCCCGGCAACAGCCTCGAATGCATAGATCTCCCCAACGCAAGAGACATTTGTTGTAGTAATAGTATTATTATCATAAATAAGAGGACCCTGCATTTTCTGAGCCGTCACCGGAACTGATGGTTCTGTTATAATAACTTCATTCTGAACTGTATTCCAATTGGTGTCATCAGGAACGACCTGCCCCTTATCGTTATTATTATAAAGACGAACACTTTTTAGTTTGAACTTAGTCTGGCTGGTGGCACTTAGAACTACATCGACCTTTGCGACCATACGGACCAAATTTACAGAATTATTCTCTGCCATGGCGCTGTTTACAGTTATATCGTTGATCTCTCCCCACATCGGGATACCGATGTAACCGGACGAGCCCGGGGAAGTATTCCATTTTCCATTGTTTGTTATTAACAGCTTTGAACAGACTTCATCTTTCGGATCGCCTACGGCAATTTCATTAAGGGCATTACTTACAATACTGTTGCTATTGGCAAGGAGTACCATATGTTTGTATGTGCCTTCAGGGACTTTGGCCGTGAAAGTCTTTATCTTACTGTCTTTATCGTCGGTGATGATTTTATTTATATAGATCGGCTGATAAATATATTTCCCTTCCGGATCGAAGAGTAGGACGACTATATTTTTAACCTCGTTTTCGTCAACCTCATTCAATGCATAAGTTTTAGGAGTTCCTGAGCCGGGAACACCAACCGAAAAACTGACAAGTTTCTCTTTTCCTCCCGATATCTTATGGTGCTCGTTCTCGTCGGTGCAGCAGTAAAGCATACTTAAAATAAGTAGTAATGCTAATGCTTGGACCCCTTTGTTTATTTCGGTAATATTCATTGTTGTTTAATAATGTAAGTTTTATATAATAGGTTCGGGTGGTAATACCCTCTTTGTTATTTATTATTAGGTGTTTATGTTTCCGGTCCTATGGGATTCTGACCCCAATCAGGAAGTGTAATTTCAAATGAGCCTTGTTTGTATTCTAAAAAAATTGGGATTCGAAGGTCCGAAGAACCTTGTAAATCAATATTATTTTTCCTGATGAAATCTTTAAGATTGATAGTTGTCAGCGTACCTCCGTCGGATTGTTTTTTTATAATAAGTTGCATCGGTGTATCTTCTCTGAAAACAGGAGTGTTAAATTCGGCTATGGACAGTTGTTCTCCATCAATTGTAGCCGGTTCTGCAATTTCACCGTAGCATACAGGATCACCGAATGCCTGTAATTCAAAATTATAAGAGGGTGGAATATCTGTCAATTCGATCACCGGGGTAAGGGAAGTCCCTTCATCAGATTTGTCCTCGAATCCTTTGATATATATTGCAATTTTGATATGTGCCCTGCCAAAAGAGACAGATGCGCTTGTTGTTCCTTCTATGGGGATGGTTGCTATAAATTGTTGTGAACGTAAAGGTTCGGATATCATTGCAGGAGCATAATATAAAGGATCTCCATTCGTCGGATAATATTCCGTATCAGAAGAAATATTGCATAAAGAAGCCTCACTGAAAAAACAGCCGATAGACAAGTCTCTGAATTCGCACTTGTCCGCCGCATTTCCCCAGAAAATTATACGGTAAGTTCCTGGAGGCAGACTTAGCTTTGTACCTGCAAAAACAGACAATGCTTCTGTCTCCTCACAATGACTTGTTACAAAACAGCCATTCTCATCGAAGACAAATAGGTTGACTTTATTTATTCTGTCGCAGAAGATATCCTGCCCCTCATTGTCGGTGTACAGGAATTCAATTATCAGATTATTATCTGCTATATGCCGACATGAACTTAGATCTTCGCCGATACAACTGTGTAGAAGTATGACTGAGAACAGTAACAAGGCTATATGGAACATTCTCATAGTTTATTCCTTAATTATTGAATTTCTTTATATAAATACCGCATATTTCCGGCTACAGAGGATTTAGCGGTATTTATGCTTTTAAAAAGATCACTTATACTATCCGGCAGGAATGTTACTATCCTGCCGGATATGTAAAATTTATAAATTAAAGTTCAGGAGTTACAGCAACCGGCACCCAGTTGGCCAATGTAACTGTCACTTCAACATCGATAGTAGATAAGTTCGGTGTACCAGCCAGATCTGTTTCATCAAAGTTGAGAAGCCCCGTAGAAATACTATATACTTCTCCTGCTTTGATCGTTTCCAAAGATGCTCCACCTTCCTTCTTGAATCCTTTAATAGTGATAAACTGTTCGTTGGGGTAAGTGACGCCACTAGCTGTAGTTGTCGTGATATCCGTCAAACGAATAACGATACGTGGAACTGCGCTTCCTGCAGCAGTAGCAAAGACGTTATATCCCCAAACGGCTCCGGTTGGAGGTGTAACAGTGTTATTATCGGCGTTTAAATCTGTATACCAATCATAGATAAATGGCTTAAGGCTCTCCGGATATGCTTCACTGTTATCATTAAAAGCAATGGCACTGGCTCCATTGTCTTTTAGGTTACCGGCAGTTACACTTCCATTTACGGTTGCTTGTGAGAAATAATTGTCTATGAAAATACCGGCTATTTTGAATCCTGTAATTACGTTTCCAGAAGCTTTAATATCTGTCAATTCGAAACGGGCTACGACAGGTGCCAGGTTTACCGTACAAGTGTAGTAGGCATCAGGATTTTCCGGATCCTCAGGAGAGGTGAGGGAGGTTGTTTCACCATACAGGCTTACATCAGTAATAGTACCCTGTGTTTCCACATTAAGGACAACTGCTTTTACCGCTGAAATATTACCTGATGTCGGAAGATTATCGAGAGTGTTTCCTACAATATAGACAGCAGACACATCACCAGGAAGATTGGAAATGGCTTTACCTGTTGTTGTCAGTTCTGCAATGTTTATATCATCAGTTGCTTCCGTACCGATAGTATAATGGGATTTAATAACTCCATCGTTATCAGTAAAATACAACAATCCCTTTGAGAATGTTACAGGGCCAGTCCCTTGCACAGAACCTTCGGCATAGGTGGCAGGACTGCTGCCGCTTATTTTTAAGAACAGGCTTTTGGGAGTACCTTCACCCTCTCGTACTCTGATTTCATCATCATTCGAGCAACTGCTTAATCCAAATATAAGAGCAGTAGCCATTAGTGTTAAATGCTTGAATTTTGTTTTCATTCTTTTCTTTTTTGTTAATAAATTGATTTAGTTAAAAATTATGAATCTATACTTAATTTAATACTGTAACGCACATATAACCAGGATTGAATGTGTTTTCCATATTTCAGCAAGATAGCATACTCACTGATAGCCATACGAAAAACTGGAGGTATCCCTCGGGCAACGACAGCTTTTTTTAGTCCTTCTGCGCTAAGATTGCTGTATATTAAGGCCCTTTTATATAGTTGGGATGTAAAGGCACAAGGGCAAAACAAAGTATAGCTGGTAGTAATGTAAATTGTTTAATCATTGCACTCTAAGATTTATTTGAAATAAGACACGCGACCTTGGCTTCGGCCATCCATTCTTCATAATCCATGCATACACGGTACGGATAATTAATCCATGAGCTATTTACGGCTTTGAGCATTTTATAAAATTTGTAACCTGAAAGTAGATTACGACCGAAACCATATATAGCAAACTTTTGTGAACGGTAACGGCGATAGCCTGCTATAAGTACCGAGGGAAGTTCCAAACGGTATTCGTTATTACTAAGTATGGGAGTACACATAAAGAATTCGTCCTTGCCTACATGACGACAAAGGATCGACATGTCTGCTTCGATATAAAAACGAGAATCTTTTTTCTCCAATGAAACGGGAATAAATTCTACTTGATACATATTCCTTACGTTATTAAACTTTTTTTCTGATACTGTGTATGTTTTCTTCCTGAAAAACCTCTCCAAAAGGGAGAATATGAATGTTTTACAGGGTCTATGATGCCGGTTCTGTCTAATTGACTCAATACATCCTGACACTTATAAGGTGTCGGGATAGAATCCTGATATGCTGTAACATATACATTATCAATCACTCATGTGTAAGAGATATAATGCTCAAAATACGTTTGTGTAATTTTTATTAAACATCACTTCTCTCACCCCCCGGGATAAGTAATTTATTTATTTGTTATAGCATTGATAATCAGTGGTAATAATCCTCTGTGTAAGTCCTGATGTGTTTATTGATTAATTAAACATATATTAAACATACCGATAACCAATTAATTATGGAAATGTTATACAAAAACGAACATGAAAATTGCCCCAATCATGACAACGGGTCTAGCCCTACCATCGAGATAAAAGAGCTGGCCGAAGGTGAGGTATTAATAGGGCAACCCAATGTTGGTAGAATTATCTTCCTGTTGGAAGGGCATGTAAACTATTCTTTCGGATCTTTTAACGATTGCGTTATGTCCCGCAAGCAGATGCTTTTCCTGCCTCCCGACTATCATTTTAAATTTAAAGTGAGTAAAGATACATGTATTGTTATGATCCGCCTACTGGATAAGATACAGCTTTGTGAATCTTACATGCTCGAGAGCCTCTTACATCAGACAATAGGAGTAAACAGAAATCAATCAGGCAGGAGTCGAAAAGAACCCGCCTTGTTGAAGATGAACGAGGCGATGGATATTTATATAGACGGTTTAATGTTCTTCATGCGTAAAGGAATATGTTGCAAATACTATTTTAAGACTAAAGTGAAAGAGCTTTTCTATTTGTTCAGAGCGTTTTATCCGAAAGAAGACCTTGCTATGTTTTTCAAAAAAGCATTGAGTCTGGATGCCGGATTTACTTATTTAGTTATCAATAACTACTATAAATACAGAACTTTCTCGGAAATGGCAAAGGCTATGAATATGAGCCCTTCCGGTTTAGAGAAACGATTTAAGAAAGCGTTTGGAGTTTCAGGTTACAAATGGATGAATGAGCACAGAGCAAAAAAAATATACTACGCTATTTGTAACGAAGATACTCCTTTAAAGAGTTTGAGTGTAAGGTTTGGCTTCGCAACAAAATCCAGTTTTAATGATTTTTGCAAGAAGAATTTAGGTTTTACACCCGGTCAAATTAGAAAAAATGCCCTTCAGGGACCAAATGATGAACAAGTGGGAGATAATGAGTAGCCGATTTTTTTTTCATTAAGAGTACCTTTGCTTTCGGTTATGTGTTAAAGATTCTATCCCGACACCTTATAAGTGTCAGATTGGGGCTTATCATAAAAGTATTCCCGGCTTTTCAGCTAAATTTAAAATTTAACGATTCAAAAGGCTGGTTAGCAGATAAAATGATATATACGGGCAAATTTAAAAATAATTTTGTTTTTTCACCAAAGAAAAAACAAAAAAACACTAGTCTATTTTATTTATATGAATAAATAGTTATTTGATAAATAGATGTTTAAGTCGTTTATTTGTACTGGAATTTTATGTGGAAATATAATTATTGGTAGATACTGTAGGCGAATTAAGTACTGCCATAGCTATTTGCTCATTGGCTTTATCCAGAGTTGACAGATCGAAAGAGGCCAGATAGGTATAAGTCATTTTTTCAGAGGAGTGTCCCAGGCCTTCACTGATAACCCACAAAGGAAGATTTTGCTTTTTTCCAATAGTAGCCCAGCTATGCCGTGCGACATGTGTGGTAATTTTACAACCTATATCTGCTATCTTAGAAAGTCGTTTCAACCGACGGTTTTGAATATTTAAACCACTTTCGTATTGTATCCGTGCTGGCTTGTTTTTCGAGCATATTACAGGAAACAGATAGGGGGAGTTTCTTACTTCATCCGAAAAACTGTCTATTATTTTCTGGAGTGAAGAGGTAACTGTAATTTCGATTTTTTGTCCTGTTTTTTTACGGTAATAGCTAATTACCCCGTGACGGATATTCTCTTTACGCAGGTAGGCCATATCCACAAAACTCATACCCCGTGCGAGAAAACAAAAAAAGAAATAACGCCAACTTTCGTACAATCCCTTATTACCCAGATAATAAGGATACTCTGTATTTGTTGTAATACCTTTACTGCCTGACTCAATTCCGGAGATATCTTTGCTTTCGAGTAACGAGATGAAGTCCAGACTATAGAGTTGCTTGATTTTATCACTGTCCAATGCGCGTTTACGGGTTTGCTGAAATCCGGTAAAGACTCCCTCGAAAGGGTTTTCCCGTTTAGCTTCGATCAGCTTATTCTTAACTGCTTTACGGTAAATGGCCCGGAGCATACGCATATAATAAGAGATGGTGTTCATTGCTTTACCACAATCCTTCAGATAAGATTCAAACTCCTTTATCATGCACATATTGATATGCTTCAGTGGGATATCCTTTCCTTTATTGAAGCGGATAAGCATACGCGCTGTTGTACAGTAAGCACGTGCTGTTCGTTCTTGCCCGGAGCGGAACATATTCCGGGACAGTAACTCGACAAAACCATGCAGGCTACTCAGACTACGACGGTAGCGGTAACCCAGTATAATATCCTGAAGGCTATAACGTCCTGATTTTTCTAACTTTCCGATGGTTTCTTCAAACTCATCCTTATAGTGGCGCAATATCTCACTTGCTTTGCACAGACTATAATAACGGTCGGTATCCTCTTCGGGCAGAATTATTTGCTGTAACCTGTCATTCCACTCTTCTGGGTAAAGACGGACTGTGCTGGTCAGTACCTTGACTTTTCGGGCATGGATAATACGTACACAGATACTACCCAAATGGGATTCTCCTCGTGTGGAGTGACGTAAGAAAAATTTTAATGTTGCCATAAATTAACTAAGTTATAATATTAATTGTTATATGATCATGTGACTTATTCGTTGCTTTTAGGAATATACATCCGTCATGTAATAAATAATTAACGTTACTATACCCTAACGATTCGTTGTCTTTAATTGGAAATAAAATGACTGAGAATGTCTTTATATAGAAAATAAAAAAACTCTCTAAAATTCTATTTTAGAG
>NZ_JAEPKU010000142.1 GCF_016652235.1 Dysgonomonas sp. Marseille-P4677 | reverse complement strand
ATACTATTTATATTATTCTACATTGTATAAGTAGAGTTCCGCCAAACTATTATTTCTCTCACGGTTAGTGTCTGGTAGATACAATTTAAGATATCGAGTCTTAATTTTAGCTTCAGGGAAATATTGAATTGTCATATTTGTCGTTGAATTCGATAAATCACCAAAATTTATATTACCTATCTTCTTAAAAGATGGATCATCCTGACCCAAATCATCGGTCAATGCAGAGCTGGTATAGAATTCAACATTACGTGTATCCTGATATGCAGAATAACGGTATAGTGTTATCTGGTCAAACTCTTTCTCTTCTTTCATATCTATTAACAACCAATAAGGTGGTGGAGTACCTGCTCCTGACCATTTACAATGCCAAATAGTAGAATTTACTCCATCTATAATTTTGTTAGGTCCATAGTATGAACTTTGATAACTTGACGCCGTTACTGTCCATCCTGATTTGGAAAGAGCCTTTCTTTCATATTTGGAATAAATCGTTATTGGCTTTGATTGAATATTGCTACCATCTGTCGATGTCGCTGTAATTTCAACAATCCCCCTAGATATTGGAATTACAATACCATCCTTATCTACAGTGGCTATTGCCGGATTAGATGATTTATAAGCAAATATTTTATT
Source organism: Dysgonomonas sp. Marseille-P4677 (assembly GCF_016652235.1). Taxonomy (GTDB): domain Bacteria; phylum Bacteroidota; class Bacteroidia; order Bacteroidales; family Dysgonomonadaceae; genus Dysgonomonas. Next base: position 10,547 of record NZ_JAEPKU010000142.1, on the reverse strand, counting down.
TTTTGCTGTTATAGGATAAGCCACAAATGCTGAAGACAGATTTCTTTTATCTCCATCTGCAATCATATAGTTTTCACTCCCGTTTATTGTAATTGAGTCTACATAAGCTGTTACATCTACCGTACACAATGTTTTTGTCCATGATTCTCCATTAGCACCAACAATAATCAGCCATCCTATTCCTCCGTCTACGGCTGTAATAAGGCCTGAATCACTAACTTTAAATACTTTCTGGTTGTTACTAACATATTTAACCAGTCCATTTGACGGATCTATTTTAAGATTCACCTGATATGTGTCATCCTTGTTTATGCGTAACGTATCATCTGTCAAACCAAGTATTTCAATGGATTTGATATCTTTTTGCACATCATCATCGTTAGAGTATCCGTAAGTATAAAGAGCTAAAACAGATATAAATAACATGAATAACTTTCTCATTTTGCAAGTATTTTATATTGTACATAACGTAGTTGGGGTATATAGGATTCCTAAGTAAAGGTTTGTCTTTGACCTTTACTTAAGAACCTCTATTTATAATATTTACTTACCTACTTCAACTTTTTGGTCAAGTAGCCATGTGGCTGCAACTCCAAAAATTACGGCATCGTTTCCATTTCCTGTAGCATCGGTAAGAATGTTTCCTGTTCCCTCATTTAGCCTCCAATAAGCAAATAAGCCTGTAGAAGCGGGATCTACTCCATACATATTATTTTTAATCTGTGCCTCAGTACGGGCTACAGTCCAGAAACGAATTTCACTTGCCTGCACATTAGATCTCATATAACCGTCATTATCGTCTTCTCCACAGAAACGGAATCCGCGAGGGGAGCTTGAGTTTACTGTTGTGGATATTTGTCCGTTAGGAAATTTACTATCCAGTACTCCGTTTACATAGATATACATAGTTCCTGTAGCATTATCATTTACACATGCAATATGATACCAGATATTGTTCTTGAAAGACGTCTGGGCATCATAACTCTTACCCTGATTCTTTATCTGGAATTTATCCCATTTACCGGCAGCACCATCGGCAGCAAAACGCGTGAATATCTCTCCATCAGATCCTCCATCACCACCTGAGAAATCTGCTGCATTAAATAATATCTGATTATTTCGGTTAAGACCTAAGTTGTCCATTTTTACCAAAAACTCTACAGTAAAATCATTTACTGTTACAGATTCGTTTTTAAGTTTCATTTTCATACCATTAGCACGTTTCATAACTGGAACGTCAGCATATGGTATTGGAGTGATCACGTAGATAAAGTAGCCTGCACTATTGAGTACCGGAACATTGTTGCCTTCTACCGATTTGACAATTATAGGGATGGCATATGTAAGGCCTGTTTTATTCAGTTCGGGGGTAAGTGCCTTGAGGCTGATGCCGATTGGTGTTCCATTGCTGACTCCCTTTGTTATTACAGTATATGTACTGTCCAAAGTGTAAAAATCAGCAGGTAAAATCGCATAATTTGTTGAATGTGATTCATTAAATTTTTTTAGGACATCTTCGTTTACTTCAATATTGACTTTTGTATCTGTAGATGCCTTATCTGCCATTCTTACTTGAATAACAACAGTTGAACCATTTTCATCAATCGTGATCTTTTGGAAATTTTCTGTCGAAACATTTGACAGATATACATGATTTCCGATAACATCGTTCTTAGCGTCATTGCATCCATAGGTAAAGAGCAAAATAACAAAACTAATTACAAGGACATATTTTATATTTAATATTGTTTTCATAATGTATGTTTTAATAAATCATTATACATAGCCTTATTCGATTAATATTTCGGATTCATTAATCTGATAGCTTCACGAGTAAATGGATAAAAGCCAGCCTTGCCGGGAACGCTATACTCATATTCAATATGATATACTCCTGATCCGCCTTTCAGATATCTGACATTATTGACAAGAGGTTCCCATGCTGCCATTCCCGCAAAAGATTTAGTATATGTTCCATCCTCTTGTAAAAAGTTAGCCCCTCCCGTTGTATTGTATGCTGCTTTTTCGAAATTCTCTGTTACAATATATTTTTTTGCAACTTCCTGAGGGGTTAGGACCCCTTCATAGTTCCGGATAGTTGTTTTTAATCTGCTATTCAAATTTGTATATGATGTACAATCATAAGCTTGAACAATGAACCAGTCGAAATAAGGTCCCGAATCCGCATGCATAGATTGAGGTTCTCCATCTACAGCCAATATCTTTCCTGTACCGGATTTTGGTCCAAAATATTTACCTAACTCTTCAATAAATACTTTCAAACGTGGACGGCTGCTAGCTAAATCACCTGCGCCTCCATAATTGGGTTCATGGTCTATATCAAATCCATCATATCCTAGGGAATTTATTGTTTCTGCAATAGCTCTTGCATATTTACGAATTCCTTCTTTTTGTGTGTCGGTAGGCTCATCATTAAGATTGCTTTCTGAAGGATCCCATCCCCAATATTCTTTGACTGTTTTTCCGTCCGGAGTGAAGCCATCACCCACATTCTCGGTAAAGGAACATGCTAAAACTTTGAGCCCCTTTACCTTTTGTGCGTATTGTAAGTCTTTTATTTTAGCTTCTGTCTGGTTTATCCAATCACCCCAAATCGAAACCATATCCATGCTATCTGGTAACCCAGCCAAAGAACTAACCATTGAAGAGCCAACGCCTGTCCAGCCACCAAACCAGCCAAAGCTTATTTGTCTTTCGGCATAGGTTGCTTTCCAAGTTCTAAGGTTTGCATAGTATTCTTCCGATTTTCCCGGTACATCTATTATCTCGGCCTCTACATCAGTCCAGTCATTACATGAAACAGCAAAGCAGCATGAAAATAGGGCTAGTGTTATATATTTGATAAGTTTTCTCATAATTTTATATTCAATTAATTTAAACATCAATTATCTTGAAATCATGGTTTATTTGATTTTTTATCCCACCATATTTTAGTTCCATAAGCATCAGTACCTCCAAGTAAGGATACCGCAGCCGAATAGTTCGTTGCATTGTTGATTCTTTCACTCGGTGCAAACGGGATACGTGCTGCGAGTTTAGTTGTGAGAGATGCATCGGTATTTTTATTTACTTTTGTCGGAAAGAAACGAGGATATCCAGTTCTACGTTGTTCGCTCCATGCTTCCTGCCCTAAAGGCCACATAGCAATCCACTTTTGAGTTATAATACGCTCCAGCATTACTTCCTCTGAAACTGCATCTTCCCATTTAATAGTAATTGTACTTCGAGCTGCCTCGGGGAATGTAGGATCGTCATAAGCAGCTGGTTTAGCTATGCTATTAGTAATATAAGTATCATAATTACCCGATACTCCATATTGGTCAAAAGAGAGTTTAATCCCTTGATTGTAAAGAGCTGCTGTAGTTCCTCCCATGTTCCAACCACGCATCGCACCTTCCGATTTTAGAAATGAGACTTCAGCCGCATTCATCCATAATAATTTTTCGTCTGTATATATAGCCGGAGCTGAATAGGTCAGTGCCCAAGCCTTATTCGGAATAGTTATGCCGGCTCTTAAGCCATAATATCCAGATGCGCCACCAACATTTCCCATTTGAAAATACTTACTCATACGTGGATCATTATAACCCTTCATATAGGTGACAATATCGGCACATACGCGTGAGTCTGTATAATCTTCCCACATTATTTTTATAGGATTCGGAGCATAGGTAATATATGCATTCTCTTCGTTTGTTCTAATTACTCCTATCGGGTGATTAACAGCTTCTAGAGCTTTTTCTTCTGCCAATGCCGGATTAGCATATACAATACGCATAGCCATACGAAGCTTCAAGGAATTAGCAAATTTTACCCATTTCGAATAATCCCCACCATATACCCGATCGTAGTCTTCCATTGGCTTTTCACCCGGATATGATAAAACATAAGCGGTTAATTCAGAGATAGCAAAATCCAAATCATTGAACATATTTTTGTATACTTCTTCTTGACTATCATAGGGCACTTCAATATTCCCACTTGCTACTTTGGAGTATGGGATGGGGCCGTAAAGATCTGTCATACGTTGCATAGCTGCAACTCTTAAAAGTTGAGCCCAGGCATAATTAACACCTTTTGCATCTGTTCTGTCTTTCACTTCAACCCATGCTGAATAGAATGTAGAGAAAACTTTTTCAAAAGGAAAATCCAGCCAATTATCGGGAGCATTAAATGTCGCAAAACTCGATTCCCAACCACTATTGGTTATAGTCATATAGCGCCCATAAACATCACCGATGAGACTTTCACACATTTGATAGTTATTTTCCTGTGCAGGATATACTATATTCTGCATCTGGATGAAGTAGGCGCCCATCGGTAATTCCTTAGGCAAGTAGTCAGGAGTATTTATGTCTTCATAATCCATACAAGAGCTTATCGATATCATTGTAATAAACGATATTGCAGCATATTTGATTTTGGATAGATATCTATATTTCATAATATTCTATTTTTATTTCGGTTAAAATTCAAATTTGACATTGAATCCATAGCTTCTCAAACTAGGAGACATCATATAATCTAAACCCTGATAGTAATTACTGGTAGAAGCTGTCGATTCCGGATCGAAAGGAGCTTTGTTATATATCATCAATAGGTTACGACCAACAAGAGAAGCTGACATCTTTATTTTATTGTTGAACCACTTGGCAGGAAAAGTATAGCCAATGCTAGCTTCCTGTAGACGTACATTTGTTGCATTATATATATAATGAGAATATATGCCGCCTGTACCTCCTACGGTTTTGTACCATGTTTCAGCATCTACAAATCCGTTATTTACAGGGATGCCGCCATTGTCACGAGCTACTGCTGAGACTTCACTCACACCATATGCATCAAGCACAGCTTGTGTATATGATACTACTTTTCCACCCAAGCGAGCTGCAATCACAAATTCAAAGTTTAAGTCCTTCCATGCAAAACTATTTCTGAATCCCATATTCCATTTTGGTAAAACAGAGCCTACTTTTTGTAGTTTATCTTCCGATGAAATACCTCCGGTAATAGGATCTACCCATATATTACCATTTTCATCTTTCTTAATTTCAGTAGTTGTCCATAAATCGCCTAATGTGCCACCTGTGGTAAGCATGAGAAGGGAAGATCCTATCTGTGTCTTTTTAATTTGATCCAATTCGGTAACAACTCCATTTTCGTTTGTATACTTGCCAAGATCAATGATCTTATTGCGGTTAGCACTAATTGTAAAACCGGAAGACCATGAGAAGTTATTCCATTTTTCATAAAAATTCAGTGACGCTTCCAATCCTTTATTTTGAATATTACCCGTCTGTGCAATAATAGAAGAATATCCTGATGAAGCAGAAATAGGTACAGTTACAGTCTGATCATATGTGTTTGATTTGTAGAGTGTAACATTTAGGTCAAATTTATTTTTCCAGAACTTCACGTTCAATCCTGCTTCCCACGATTTTGTACGTTCAGGATATAGATAACCTAACGGCATATATGTATTAGTCGCCCATGAGTTTGTTCCTTCATCAAAAGGATAGTGATGTATCGACAGATTGCGTGGAATAGAGTTACCTACCGATGCATATGAGCCACGTACTTTCATATAATTAATAAAGCTAGGCAATTTTACCATTTCGGAAATAACGCCGGAAAGACCGACTGAGGGGTAGAAGAAGGATTTATCAGGCATAAGAGCCAGTGCTGAATCCCAATCATTACGGCCCGTTAGCGTTAAATATAACATACTTTTCCAACCAAGTTCCACATTTGCGAATATAGCCTGTGTTTGTTGTTGCCATCCGTCTTCCAGTACTTTTGTCTTTGGATCTGCCCTATTTATATTTCTCAAAGCAAAGAAATTCGGCATATCATACAGGTTTCCATTCAATCCGTTTTCATCATAATTTAGATTATAAAGACTGGCTCCGACATTGGCAGACAGAGAATAATCTGAACCAAAATACTTGTTGATATTGACCATTATATCAGCATAGGTTTGCTTCTCGTGCATGTTATTCCTGAAATAACTCCCGTTTTTACCGGCTAGCAAAGTCATTGTGGATGCATATAGCTTCTTCTCTTCAGTGGATTGCGTATTATCAATTTTTATTCGTCCTGCAACATTCATCCAATCAAAAACATCGTATTTCAGGCTTGCATTCATCATATAACGGTTTCTTTTTGTCGAGAAAATATTACGATATGCTGTCCAATAAGGATTTTGAAGGGTAAGTCCTTCATCTCCCCATTGCCAACGTTGTGTGTAAATTTCTCGTCCGCTGTTATATTCTTCATACATTCTTACTCTCTCGAAATCTTCACCTCGCGGATATGTATAAACTGCTACTAAAGGATTGAAATATTGACCCTGAGCGGTCATATTCTGGTTTTTCTGTAATATATAATTCGCGGAAAAATCAAGCATCATTTTATCGTTCAGGAATGAAGTCGTATTTCTAAATGAAAAATTATAGCGTGTGTATTCATTATTCGGCATAATGCCATCAGCATTGGTTGATCCAGCTGAAGCATATGTTTGATTTTTTTCATTCCCTACGGACAAGGATACAGAATTCTGAACATTCGATCCTGTATTAAAGAAATCTTTTGGATCATACGAGGATGGTATAGCTAGCCTATCACCCCAACTCTGATACGTTCCCGGAGCATTTCCATATCTATTCTGAAATTCCGGCATTACAAAAGGAGACATGAATGTTGTCTGGTTTGATACTACAACTTTAGCTTTCCCAACCTGTCCTTTTTTAGTTGTAATGACGATGGCACCATTGGCGGCGCTCGATCCATAAAGAGCCGCGGCTGCCGGGCCTGTAAGTACAGTCATACTCTCTATGTCATCAGGATTGATGTCGCTAATTCCCTCTCCACCTGCTGGTTGTAATGAATAAATGCCTTCTCCTTCCGTTATAGATCCTTTTGTGAAATTAGTCATCGGAATTCCATCAATTACATAAAGCACGTTATTATCTCTTTCGATCGATTTAGATCCACGGATAACAACTTTTGTAGCTCCCCCAATACCTGTTGAAGAACTATTGATGTTCACCCCGGCTACTTTACCTACGAGTGAATTCATGAGATTAGCATCTTTCACTGTGGTTAAGTCTCCTGCGCCTACCTCTTGAGCATTGTAACTCAAAGCTTTTTCCGATCTTTTGATTCCTAGTGCCGTAACAACAACTGCGTCAAGAGCAATATTTCGTTCTTCCAAAACGATATCGATAGTAGATTGTGAACCAATAACTATTTCTTTGGATGCATACCCGACAAGTGATATTACTATTGTCTGTCCTTCTTTCGTCTTTAGGGAAAATTTACCGTCAATGTCGGAGAGAGTACCGATTGTTGTTCCTTTTACTGAAATGCTTACACCTATCAACGGTTCTCCCTGTATGTCTTTTATTTGTCCCGACACAGTCTTTCCGCCATCTTGTTTTATACCCAAACCATCACTCAATAGTATCGTGTTTTGTTTACTGGAAAGGATAATGCTTTTATCCAAAACTGAATATGCAACATCTGTACCTAAAAAAATTTCGGCCAATACTGCAAATATATCTTTTTGGAATGCTGAGATAGATACTTTTCTGTCTATATCAATCTGTTTGGTATTGTAGAAAAATGTAAATTCAGACTGATTCTCTATTTGTTTTAGTACATTTTCTACAGTTTGGTTTTTCACATTAATATCTAAGATTGCGTTTTGGGCATAACTATTCGATGCCTGAATTAGCCCAACAGAAACGCACATAAATATAAAAAATAGTCTCATAGGCAGTGGAATTTTATGTATTGTTAGTCGTACTGACTTTAACACCCAACGCCATTGGATGGTAAAATAATTTTTCATAGATTTGTAGTGATTTAGTTAAAAAATAATTTCTTTTAGTCCTTAGTTATAAGGCTAATGAGCAATGTTTCATGTAGGGAAATACGCCAATATTTCCTTACATGTTTTTCTTTAGTTTTCTTTGTTTTTCATGATATTTTAAGCTTATTTGGGTTAGTAAATTTCTATTACACTTTTTTCTATTTTATTTAAATTATCATCTGTAGTTATATATTTACTTTTTATATTAGACGAAATCTTAAAATGTTCTAATATCCTGTCCAATCTCTGATGAACAAATGTTCCAGAAAATGAATATTCTTTAAGCTTTGGATCTTTAATTACAAATTGAACGTTGAACCTCTTACTTAAAATTCGAAGAGCATCTTCTAATGAAGTATCATTAAATATTATTTTTCCGTCTTTCCATGCAATATCAGGCTCAACATTTACCGAAGTTGTAATAGCTGTCCGATTGGATGTATTAATAATAGTCTTTTGATTCGGAGTCATTCGTAGATGGTGAATATTATTCTCTGCAGAGCTATATAGCAGATTAATTTCCCCCGATACCAGTGTTGTTGTGACATCTCGATTCCTACTGTATGCTTCTACATTAAATTCTGTTCCCAAAACTTCTATTTGCATATTATGAGTTGTGGATACTATGAATTTGCGTTTCGGATCTTTCTCTACTTCAAAAAACGCCTCTCCGTTTAGTATAATATCTCTCGTTTTTCCTGTGAATTTAGCTGGGTACTTTAAATATGAATCGGAATTAAGCCATACTTTGGAATTGTCAGGGAGAGTTACTGTTGTTATCATTCCTGGATTTGTTCTTATTTCTACATATTCATTTGTGGCCGAAGTTTGACTTAACAATAGATAAAAAGTAGTAAAAAGTAATGGGATAGTAAATACTGCAGCAATGCGTTGCACTCTTCTGAACAAATAAGCGCGTCTTTGTTTTTCCACCTTTCTTGTTACGTTACGCAAAGCTTTCTTACTATCAGTTTGTTTTAATGTTTGCACTGTTTCGGAAGCAATATATATATAATATATCTGCTTTGCTAAATCTCTGTTCTCTTCTGATGAGGAAATCCAATCTTCGATACGTTTCGCTTCTGATCCGGATATTTCTTTCGAAAAATATCGAATTAATAAAGCCTCATCTATAATAAGTTTATCCATATTTATTTCTGCGTTCTATAATAAAGACTATTAAGAATAAAGATATCCTAAACAGAAAGTGGAAAAAAATTTTAAATCTTAAAATATTCTCTAAATTTGTATTATTAAGTATTCAATACAAATTAATGTTGTATTTTTCTGAGATTTATTTTTCTCAAATAAAAGGCTCTGTTTTATTAAAAAGTGTGAATGGAGAAACAAGAAAAGATATTGGAAGATGTTAGCCTTTATTTGCAAGTGAAGAAGGGTGATAAAAATGCATTCGATACTCTGTTCGTAAGGTATTATCCTATTCTGTGTGCGTATGCTCGGCAATTTGTTAGTGATGAAGATTCAGAGGAGGTTGTTCAGGATATTATGCTTTGGTTATGGGAATCAAGAGATAACCATATTATAGAAACATCTCTGGGACAATATTTATTCCGTTCTGTGAAGAACAAATGTTTTACACTGATTAACAGAAGTGTGATGAAGCAGAAAGTAAATAATATTTTACATGAAGAAATGCAATATGTTTTTGATGATCCCGACTTTTATATTGTTGAAGAATTATCCAGGAAAATAGAAAGTGCGATTAAGATTCTTCCTGAGTCGTACCGTATTGCATTTGAGAAAAATCGTTTTCAGAACCAAACTTATCAACAAATAGCAGATGAATTAGGAGTTTCTTCTAAAACCATTGATTATAGAATACAACAAGCATTGAAAATACTGCGCGTAGAACTAAAAGATTTTCTTCCTTTACTTCTTGCTATATTGAGTTATGGCTCCGACCATCATTTCCCTTTAAATGCTCAAGATTTACAAGAAGATTCTCATTATATAATTGAGAAGTTAACATAAATCTTGGTGTATAACAAAATGATAACAAAATGACAACCAATTGATTATCAGTTTTTTTTTAGCCTTGAACATATTTAAGTTCTTATAAGTGGTTTATTGAACCTACGCGATCAGGTGAAGGAGGCTAATTTATACGTATGGCAGGAAATCGAGATTTACACATGCACTTGACAAATAGTAGTGCTGCTGAAAATAATAGCGTAGAGATATACCCTCGAAATGAAAGTAATGATCTAAGTTATAAATGGCTTTTTGAAAAAGTATCTATAGCTGCTCCGCTTGAGGACGGAACGTATACATTTAAACTTGCTGCAAACAGTGATCAGTTATTACATACCTTAAACGGTTCAACACAACCGCCTGCAAGACTTGAAATATATCCATTAAAAGACAATATTGATGACTATAAATGGATAATAAAGAAAGGTACAGATAATACATATACAATAAGCCTATATAGGGCTCCTAGTTTGTATATACATCCAGTAAATGGTTCTGTACTTAATTCTACAGAACTTGAAATATATTCATATATTTCAAATGACTCTAGATTATACAAATGGATAATAGAAAGAATTGGAACTTCTAATTCATATAGGTTTAGGCTAGTTGATCCCCCCAGCAGATTTATACATCCTTATGGTGCTTCTACGGCTAGTAC
>NZ_JAEPKU010000141.1 GCF_016652235.1 Dysgonomonas sp. Marseille-P4677 | reverse complement strand
ATACGTACATCAATTACAGAATCTATTTTATTCTATATCAAATAAAAAACTTGAAATTAATTTATAATGGCACTCACAGATAAACAAGAAATGTTCTGCTTGGAATATATAAAGGATTTTAACGCAACAAAAGCTGCTGCAAGGTCTGGATATAGCGAAAGTACGGCTTATTCGATAGGAAGTGAAAACCTGAGCAAACCTGAAATTCAAACAAGGATAGCCGAACTTATGGAGCAAAGACGAACAGACGTTAAGGTCGATGCTAACTATGTCTTAAAAAGGCTTATTGAGATCGACACCTTGGACGTTGCTGATATAGTTAACGAGAAAGGTGATATAAAACCAATTAGTCAGTGGTCTAAAGCTTGGAGAACATCTGTTAATGCTATTGATGTATCGGTTCTTAATACAGGCGACATTGAAGCGTTTCTCAAAAAGGTAAAGATGCCCGACAAGCTAAAGAACTTAGAGTTATTAGGCAAGCACATAGACGTTCAGGCGTTCAAAGAAAAGGTAGAAAATAATGTTATTTCGCCTTTTATGGATATAATGAAGGCTGCTTCGGTTGGTTATGAAGGAGAGAGTAACGAATAAAAATATACTAAATTCGTAATCTTAACAATATTTAATAGTATATATGTTTACTATTTGAAAGTTATTCGTATATTTACGGTATAAATGTAACTAAAAACTGTAAAGATATGAAAAAGGTTTATTTAGAAGATATAAGATCAAATCGTTACGATTCTAATATTGAAAGATTAGGTGAACACAGTGATACTTGTATATGCTGCGGACAAAGAACGGCTCAAAGATCATTTATTCAAATGACTACATCTTGTTGGTTGATAGATGAAGATAAAGAGGTTGAAGATTCTCAAGGTATGTTTCCCATAGGTCCTGAATGCTTAAAGAAATTCAATAGGCTTGCAAGATAATTTTTTACCCACTATGACAACTAAAGTATAATACATGGCAACCTTTCTAACCACCTACGGAATAATACTAATCATCTACATAGCGTGGATGTTGTATGAGATTAAGAACGCTGAGATTGAGGAATGAATTAAAAATAAAGAATATGAATATACAAGATATAAGGGAAATATTCCAAGATGCAGGAATTGAAGCAGATGATGATGCAATGCAATACGTGTTCGATCAATTCCAAAATGATGCTACTAACAGAGCAGATATAGTGGAGTTGGCGAAGATAGCTTGCAAGCATTTTGAAATTGAGATAGATCACGATAAGCTAAGTGTCAATAAGCATGATGAAATTGTCTTATTCAATAGGCAGTTTGAATTTGGCTTTGAGAGAAATAAATATTTCTACTTGTATGATGGAGAAGATGAAACTTATTATGAGATAGATCAACTCGCCCTATTCGAATACCTCTTTGCGAACCACTACGACATCTACGGCTTAATCGAGCAAAATCTAGCAATAAACTTAAACGATATAGAATAATGGAAGAGAGATTGAAAGAATTTAAAAGCAAATTAGCTGATTTGATGGAAGAATATGAAGTTGAAATATCAGCCAGTGATGAGTGGACGGGATATGCCGAGTGTGGTGAAGATATACAGATTACTTTTTTTATAGAAGGTAAGGTTATAGATAACACGTATTTGCCATACTCAAGTGAGAATTTTGGTGAGTGTATCAGCATTGAACAATTAAGAAACCAAGATTAACCTATGGAAGATATAAAGAAAGCGATAGAGGAAGAAGCGATATTAAACAATATGTAATGTTTTAATATTATGAAGGTAAAACGAGGAAAAATAATAGAGGCGACTAGAGATGAATTATTTAACTACTATCTAAGCAGAGAATTATACGATATTTATTCGTTTCCTGATTATGTTGAGTTGATGAAAAAGGCAGGAACTAAAATAAATATTCTCAGTACAAAGAATAATAAATGGCAAAGAAGATAGCAAAACCCGAAATTTAAACGAGATATAATAAAAACAGATATAACGAAAATAAAGATGAATAAAGATAAATTATCGATTGCATTTTTTTGCAGAGGATACTTATATTTTAATGGCTTATTATCAGAGTCAGAAAATGATAAAGTACATAAAAGGTTTCTCAAATTTCAGCATAAGTATAAGATTGAGCTAACAGAAGAAGATTTGGATTCAGTAGAGATCACTAGAAAAGCATATAAAGATAAGTATCATGAGTAAAGAAGAAAAAGCAAGAGAATACGCACAATACAATGGAGTTATGCCACATGCTAAATTTACCGAACATAAAGCATTTTGGATAAAAACATTCATCAAAGGTGCTGATTGGATGGAGCAAGAAAAGAACGCAGAAATAGCCCAGATAAAAGCCCAGCTTCGTTGGAGAAAGGTGAGTGAGGGAGAATACCCAGAGGTGGATCAAGATGTTTTATTAAAGCAAATACATGAGGATGGCTCAGTAGAATATGATACTGGCTATTTACATACTGGTGATAGTAAGATATTTATTTGTGGCTCCCTAACGAGAGTTGACGAATGGCAACCCATTAACCCGTAAATAGAGAAAGGATGAATACAGTAACATACGATCAAGCGAAAAAACTGAAAGAGTTAGGGTATAGTGAAGAAGTATTGAGGTCTTACCATAACAAAATTGGATGGGGAGAAAGACCATTTCTTGATAGTCGCATAGGACTAAATAATTATAACAAAGAAAAATATAACAAGGATGGGTGGTATAACACTTGTTCTGCTCCTTCCGTTTCCGAAGCCCTGCAATGGATAAGGGAGAAGTATAGTAAAATTATCGTGTTTGAAATAAAAGTTTTCCCAAGAAGCAATGGGGATATTATTTATCCATACACAATTTACGATTACAATAGTAGAATCGGCAAATATGAGAGGTTTATGGTAAGCACAGTGTGTAAATCTTATCCCGAAGCCGAATCCGCCTTATTAAACGAATTACTAACCTACCTAGAACAAAAGAAATGAAAGAGAAAGAAGATGAAAAAGACTAAAATAAAAACCTACGTCATAACCCTTTCTAAAAACTATATGAAAGGACACCCAAAAGAAGGACAGCCGACAAACTTTAAAGAAAAATTTTTGAGTGGCGAGAAGATACACACCATAAGAGGAAATTATGACCTATGGAAGAAGCGATTAGATGACGTGCGAGATAGAAAAGCGATACTATCTATCAGGCAATGGGAAGGCAAGCCATACAGAAGTCCTCAAGTTGAGATAGCCAAGATAACAAGTACTAGTTGCTGCGGAGTTCAACATATCAGCTTATGGAAGCCAAATGAGAATGATATTTATTGGCAGATAAACGATAGAAAAACGAATGTGCAGCTTCACGATGTTGCTAAAAATGATGGCTTAGATATTGAAGATTTCAGACGTTGGTTCATCCCGAAGAAAGATGTTAAATACTTCTACTTTGAAGGTGCAATAATCCACTTCACACCATTTCGTTATTGGTGTTATGGAGAGAATAGAATACATGAAAGATTAGATAATCGAACAAATACAGAAAAGCCATGAGTAAGGAGAAAGATACATACAATCAAGCTAAGATTGCTATACTAAACTACATTATAGTATTTTGCACTAATACTATATATGAGGAAAATGGGGTGTATAGGAACAGTTTAAATCTGCCATCTATGCATGATGATATACCAAAAGGTTTTGTTTCATGTATTGGATGTTTACCGAAAGGAGGTTCTTTAGTTAGGCTAGTAGCAGCACCTCTTAACACAAAATGGTATTTATCGTGGTTAAAAGAATATGACAAAGATCGAGATAGATACTTACTAGAAAGCATAGACGATGGTAGTCTTTGTTGGTGGACTAACATTAGTCTCGATTATCTTCCTACTGAAATATCGGACAAGTTTCCCCATTGGAAATACACAGATAAACAATTTTCTTTTTGGGATAGATGGAAAAAAGCTTATAGATGGGAGGATGCATATTGGTTCGTACCATTAATGCCGTTGTTTGATGGTAAAAAAGTAACCCTAGAGCTAAGAAAAAAATTCTCCGATGAAAGATTTTCTAAGACATTTAATGATTGGAAAAAGTTAACAATTAAGGAAATGAGAGAGTTTGTAAAAGATAGAGAACTATATATGAAAGATTTGCCATGAAAACACCCGAAGAAAAAGCGAGAGAGTATGCAATGGATTGTACTATATGTCCGACTTTAGAAAGTCAAGAGGAAATAGACCAATCGCATCAAGAAGAAATAGAAAGAGCCTATCTCAAAGGCTACCATTCCCGTGACGAAGAAGTCAAAGAGCTGAGAGAAGCGTTGAAGGAATGTATCTCAAAAATGAAAGTTTGCAGAGACTTGATTGGATATGAGGCTGAAAACACAATAGATTTAACAGTTACGATAGTAAAAGCCAAACAACTGCTAAATAATGAGCAAAAAGGTATTGATTTAGCCGAACTAGAAAAAAGATTAGACGATTCACTAGATAACGAAACGAAAGAAAGCCTAACTGAATGGATAACCAAACAGCGACTAAAGGAGAACTAACCATGCGCATATTCACAACACCGAGAGAAGTAGCAGCGTTTATGCAGAATATTTACGCTGAAACAAAAGTGAAAGGAAACTATATCTACCTATATGGTAAGAAAATTGGAGAGTTTAGGTTTATCAATAAAAAAGGTTATTAATCATTTAAATTTTAGAGGTATGAAAAAAGAATTTAATGCAACTGAGGAAACGTGTGAACATATGTATTATACGGAAGCCGATTTAGTTAGTTTCGGTAACTACCTATTGTCAGAAGAACGTAAAGTGCATGTATTTGAAAATCACGACAAGAACATTGTTTATGATGCTGATGTCGAAGCATGGAAGGACAAACAAAAATGACAGCCTATGCAAGAGTATATCAATCATTTTTGCGAGAAAAATAACATAAGTCTGAAAGAGCTTAGAAAAGACATCCGAAAACGGCGTATTGTTCAACTTAGACACGTATTATGTTATAATCTATGCGAAGTATTGGAATATGGGATTTCAGATGTTGGGAGGGCTTTAAACCATAATCACGCAACCGTGTTATACGGAATCAAGAAAATTAAGATAGAAAAAGACATTTACCCAGACATCAAAGAATTGTTGGATAAAAACAAAGTAGGATATATTTTTTAACTAAAATGACAACCAAAGTACAATACTATTTTGTATATTTGTATAAGCTCGTGAGAGTGATTTGAAACAAGGTGTATTTGCCTTGTTATACTTTTATGACTTAAAGAAAGAGCTCTGCACCGTCGCTAAACTAAGTAGATGCTCTTTCTTTTCTTTTTATCTACCCTGTTTTTCGTTGAAAACTTTCTTTTGTTCTGCTAGCATGACAACCAAAGTATAACTATATTTGAATACATGACGCAAGAGCAACAAATACAAGTTTTTAAGTCGTGGCAAACTGACTGGAATAAGTTTGTTCGTGATGTCTTGAATGTAAGGCTTGATAGCGAACAACGAAAAATCATAGAATCAGTACAGTTTAACCCCATGACTACCGTTGCAAGTGGAACATCAAGAGGTAAAGATTTTGTTTCTGCTTGCGCATGCTTGTGTTTCCTCTATTTAACCCCCAAATTCAATAATAAAGGAGATCTAATAGAAAATACGAAAGTGTTTATGACTGCACCAACAGGTAGGCAGATACAAAACATTATGATCCCCGAAATATCAAAGCTTCTAAGACGTGCAAAAGGTGTGTTACCCGGACGAAGAGTATCTAACGATATACGCACCGAGTATGAAGAATGGTTCTTATCTGGATTTAAAGCAGACGATAACGCAACGGAAGCATGGACAGGATTACACGCTTCGAATATCATGTTTGCTATTACTGAGGGTTCGGGTATATCAGAAACAATATTTAATGCCATAGAAGGTAACCTACAGGGTAATTCACGTATGCTAATCGTATTTAATCCTAACGTTACGGTAGGATATGCAGCACGTAGCATGAAGAATGACCGATTTGCAAAGTTTAGGCTTAACTCTTTGGATGCCGAAAATGTAAAGCAACGCAAAAAAGTTATTAGTGGACAGGTTAACCATGAGTGGGTAGACGATAAAGTTAAAGAATGGTGTCAACCTATCAGACAAGAAGAAATGAATCTCGGAGAAGGTGACTTCGAATATCATTTACCGAATGAAAACGGAATACTTATAAAGGGTTATTATCGACCTAACGATTTATTCCGTATCAAGATACTCGGTATGTTTCCACGTGTCGCAGAAGATGTGCTTATACCTTATGAATGGATAGAGCTTGCAAACAAACGTTGGCTGAAAGTAAAAGAAGAAAGACAGATCATTACGGGTATAGACCGTTTCGGCGTTGACGTTGCGGGAATGGGTAGGGATCAGTCCGTAATATGCCATAGAAGGGAAAACTTCGTTGCTTCGTTTAGCAATTATCAGTCACAGGGAAATGCAGATCATATGTACATATCGGGTATAACCGCTAATCTTCTCAATACATATGCCAATTCAAGGGCTTATATAGATACCATAGGGGAAGGTGCGGGGGTGTATTCAAGACTTGCTGAACAAGGCTTTAAACGTGCATTTTCTGCTAAGAATTCAGAGAGCGCAAAAGGACTAAACGATATAACAGGCAATTACACGTTCGCCAATATGAGAGCATATTTATTCTGGTGTGTTCGTGATTGGCTTAACCCTATAAATAAAACTAATGCCTGTTTACCCATGAATGATAGGTTCGCACAACAGGCAACCGAGATAAAATGGAAATTCAGAAGTGACGGCAGTATAATTATTGAACCTAAAGAGGACATAAGAAAGCGCATTGACTGCTCTACTGACGAATTTGACGCTCTAAGCATGACTTTCTACCCTGACAATTACGACACAGGAAACATAGAAGAACTAGAGGCTATTTTTACGCTATAAATGATAACCAAAGTACAATTATTTCTTATTAATGGAAGAATTAAAACCAATAAGACAAACTGAAACGGAATTAGATTTTAACACTGATGATGTTTCCAAACTGATAGAAACCTTAAAAAGTGGAAGGTTAACCGATCTACCGAATGTTGACGAGCTTAAACAGTCGTATTATGTAGAGAATCACGATGTGTTTAATCGTTCTAAGAGACCAGATAAGCCAAGAAAGAAGAAGAATAAAAGAGATCAACCTAGAGAGCAGATAAACCCAGTAACAGGACAGAAAGAAACCGTAAACGTGCCTGTTGAGGAGATTGTCGATGATGGCGTAACCCTTGTTAATCGTCTAGGCTTTTCAGAACAAAAGAAAATAGTTAATCAGGCAGTTGCGTTCTCGGCGGGGAACCCAGTCGAATTAACAGCTAATCCGAATGGAGAGCAAGAAAAGAAGCTATATGATTTACTTGTTGATACGTTCGAGGATAACAAGATAGATTCATTTAACCGTAAGATATGCCGTTCAATATTTGCATTTAAAGAGGCTGCTGAATGTTGGTATCATGTGCCAAATGGTGAAGGCGGGTGGAAGCTTCGTGTTATGCGTTTCGCCCCCGAATTAGGCGATAAGCTATATCCGTATTTTGATGGCTACAATGATATGGTTGCTTTCTCTCGTGAATTTACAGCCAAAGATAAAGACAAGAAAGATGTAACCTATTTAACAACCTACACAAGCGATTATATTCACTATTTCAAACAAGATGGTAGTAAATGGGATAAAATAGGCTACGATGCCGTTGCAGTTGGCAAGATTCAGGTTGTTTATGGTTTTCAGGAGAAAGCTGAATATGAAGATGTAAACCCTCTTATTGCAAGGCGTGAGAAGCTGCGTTCAAACTTTGGTGACACAACAGACTATCATGCTTCTCCTAAAGTAATTGCAGATGGAAGCGTTACTGACTTTACCGAAAAAGAGGAAGCGGGTGGAATTATCAGAACCCAAAACGGCGCAAAAGTCAGTTTGCTTACTTGGGATCAAGCACCCGAAGCAATTAAGCTAGAGGATGAATTATTATTAGAGGACACAAACAGACTTACCGACACAGCAGACCTTAGTTTTAATAATCTCAAATCACTTGGAAGCGGTATATCTGGGGAAACATTGCGCCGATTGCTTACAGCCCCTATCCTAAAGGTTTACGAGAAAAAGGAGTTCTTAGACGAGTACATGCAAAGACGTGTAAATCTTGTTAAGGCATATTTGGGTGTTATTTATCCTGAACTTAAAGAAGCATCTAAAACACTTCGTATAAAAGCAGAAATCAAACCATTACAGCTTGAAGACTATGACGAGTATATAGACCGATTGAAGAAAGAAAACGGCGGTAAACCTATTAAATCACAGGCTCAAACTATACGTGATTATATAATGTCTAAAGGTGGCAGTGAAGAAGATGTGCAAAAGGTATTAGGAGAATTAAAAGAAGAGAGCGCAAGTAATTTTATTGAAGAAACTTATCAGGTGTAAAATATGGCAAAGCAAGAAACAAAAATACATGAATTTGATCCTGTAATCTATCCTTATAAGTTATGGGTAATTATAGACAAATCACCGACTATCATAGCGGATCGTTTTAATGAATATACGAATGAGCCAATACACTTTATAGAAACAGATACAGCGAAAGCGGAAGCCTTTACTATGCCTGTAGTGCATAAAGAAAACCCTCATTATGGTGTCCTTTTATTTTTCAGATCAAGGAAAAGTATGACTTATGAGTTAGTTGCGCATGAATCATCACACGCAGCTAAATATTTATTTGAACATATAGGTGCAGAGATCAAGGAACATGAGCCATTTGAATATGTTATCGGATGGATTGCGGGGTGTTGTGAGAAGGTGAAAAAGAATAAGTTATAAACATTTAAATATTAATCATTATGACATTAGAAGAATTTAAACAAGCAGCATCAGAACTTGATGAAGAATTAACAAGTATTGTTTCTAAAAAGTTAACTGAATTTAGCAAGAAGTACAAAATAATTCCTCTTGAAATTAATATTAAAGTGACTCATGGTAGTCAGAGTATAAGAACAGAGGAAGAAAATCCTGAAAGATTTCATTTTACACATGCTAGAGCTGTAAGCAAGTATAGGTTTTAATGGAATAAATATTATCCATGTCCAAAAAACGAAAACACACCAAAAAGCAACTCGAAGATGCGTTGCGTGCTTACTTGAATAGTCAGCGTAGGCACGTAAACCGTCTTTATAAAAACTATTTGCCTGAACTTAATAAGATATTCAAAGATGCAGAAAAGCAAGTAGAAGAACTCTACAAGTTGTATTTAGAAGGTCGTGTTTCATTGAATAAAGTTTTCTATTTAACCGACTACCCCGAAGTAGAATATCGGGTAAAAGAGATTCAAAAGCAGTTACAAAAGAGTTTGGATAGCTTTTTTATTACTTCAATCACCAAAGAATGGACGAACTCAAATAAAGCAGCCGATAACCTAGTTAAAGTTGTGTTTCCAAGCATTTCAAAGGATAAGATAAGCAAGTACTACCAACATAACGAAAAGGCTTTAAATGCTTTCCTTAACCGTAATATTGCAAGTGAAGGAACTCGCACGATAAGCGGTCGTGTATGGAAGCTCACTAATCAATACAGGCGGGATATAGAAGATACCTTAGCAATAGGCATTCAGCAGGGAGACAGCGCACAAGTATTGGCTAAGAGACTAAATAAATACCTGAATAAACCTAGCCAAAAGTATTTGGATGCTGAAACAATAGCAGACAAGAAGGTACGTAATGAGATACAACAACGCATAGAAGCAAAACAAGGCGGTCAGGGTGTATATAACAGTGCATATAAGAACGCTCGTAGGCTTGCAGCGAATGAAACAAATCTAGCTTATCGCAATGCTGAAAGTGAACGTATAGAGCAACTAGATTTTGTTGTGGGTTATGAAATAAAAGTTTCTAATTCACATGAAGCTTGGTTGCAAAAGGTTTGGATTCCAAAGCATGGAAGTAAACCCGAAATATGCGATGTCCTAGCGGGTAAATATCCGAAATCGTTTAAATGGAACTCATGGCATGTTAGCTGTAAATGCTTTAGAATAACCATATTAAAAACAATAGAAGAACTACAGGAAGATAATACACGGATTTTGCGGGGTGAAGAAGTTACAACCGATAGCGTGAACGCTGTAAAAGAAATGCCGAAAGCGTTTAGGGGTTGGATAACCGATAATACCGAGAAGATCACTAACGCAAAGTCAAAGCCCATCTTTTGGGAAAACAATTTAAGTTTAATCAAATCATTATAAGTATGATAAATAACTTGCAGTCTTTAAAAGACGAGATCATTTCATTATGGGATAGCGGAAAGTTTGATACGAAAGCGGGTTTAGCAAAGTATATTATTGATAAATATACAAATTTTGATAGACCAGACGACTCTATAAGAAGATCAATAAGTAAGATTATTTCTAAACACAAAAGAAAGCAAGCCAAAAAACCAGAGAGGTATATACCTAAAATACTATTCTTTGATATTGAAACTGCACCTATGAGAGCCTTTGTGTGGGGGCATTGGAAAAATAATATAGCATTAAGCCAAGTTATCAGCAACACATTTGTATTATGTTGGTCTGCTAAGTGGATTGGAAGCGATAAGGTTATATCAGATGTTCTAACTCCAGAAGAATCATTGGTAGAAAACGATAAAAGGATAACTGAAAATCTTTGGAAGCTATTCGATGAAGCTGAAATAATTGTAGGGCATAATATTGAGAAGTTTGATATTCCTAGAATGAATAGTCGTTTTGTCATACATGGATTACCCAGACCATCAACTTACAGAACAATAGATACACTAAGAGCAGTAAGACGTTATTGTGGATTTGCAAGTAATAGACTAGATGCTTTAGCGGGGTATTTTAATTTAGAGCATAAATTAACCACTGATTTTGATTTGTGGGCTAAGTCTATGTCTGGGGATAAGGATAGTTTGGAATATATGTCTAAGTATTGTGATCGTGACGTTCTATTACTCGAAGAAGTATATAACATCCTTAGACCATGGATAAGTAACCATCCAAATGTAGGATTATACTTTGACTTAAACAAAGGAGTGTGTGCTGTTTGTGGTTCTACTGATCTAAAAGAAGAAAAACCATATTATACAACGGTAGGAAGATACCAAACATATAGATGTAATTGTTGCGGTGCATTATCTAAGGTAAAAAGGTCTGACTATGATAACTCTAAATTATTAAGGAGTATATAGA
>NZ_JAEPKU010000140.1 GCF_016652235.1 Dysgonomonas sp. Marseille-P4677 | reverse complement strand
ACATGTTATATAACATTTATGATTCTTGGAGAATAGTCTATAGCAAGAAATCTTTTAAATCAGAATATAAAAGGTCATTATTAATAATATAACTACCATGATCGTGTTTTGGTATTACCTTAAGTGTTGCATTAGTCATTGTCTTTACGATATTCAAAAAGCTTTTTCTGTAAAATAAATCATTTTGTGCAGCAATAACTAGGGTAGGGGTACTGATTACTTTAAGTTCATTGAGATCTATTTGAGGTTGTTCCAACATCATTTTAACTAAAGGATCATTATTCTTTTCATATTCATATTGCAGGTAACTATAAATATTTTTCTTAAAATCTTCCGGTTTCAGATTAACACCCAAAAGAGCCATTTTTTTAAATATATTTTGATATTTAATGCTTAATAATAAACTAATAATAGCACCATCGCTAAACCCGACTACTGATACTTCTTTTAACCCAAGTTTTTTTATAAACTGATAAATATCTTTGGCCATTGTTTCATAACTATAATCTTGAGTTTTTGTACTATCACCATGATTTCTACTATCGATCGCATAAACGGTAAAGTTTTCTTTCAATTTCTCTATCAGTTTGTCAAATATATGATGATCTTCCCCATTGCCATGTAACAAGATTAGAGGATTTCCATTTCCTTCTATAATATAATTCAGTATAATATTATTAACATCTGCTTTCATATTCTAAAAATAATATATGTAATTACAAAAATAATATATGCGACTGACAACAGTATGTCAGTAACATTGTCTTTTAAAATATTAACGAATAATTCATTTTAAATTAAGAAATACGAACTATATGACAAAAACACAATTATTTATCATATCTTTGTACGCCTAACAATTTGTGTCGGTTCTATCCATCCAATATTTCCACCACTATTTGTGAATCATAAATTAAAAAGATGACTGC
Organism: Dysgonomonas sp. Marseille-P4677; assembly: GCF_016652235.1. Lineage (GTDB taxonomy): Bacteria > Bacteroidota > Bacteroidia > Bacteroidales > Dysgonomonadaceae > Dysgonomonas. The sequence continues at coordinate 10,402 of NZ_JAEPKU010000140.1, read as the reverse complement.
TAAATGAGCAGATGAATATTAAATGACATTTGAAGAATTAAATATTATAGAGCCAATATTAAGGGCTCTTGAAGAAAAAGGGTATACTAACCCAACACCTATACAACAAACCGCAATTCCCGTAGTATTAAAGAAATCTGACATGTTCGGTTTGGCACAAACAGGAACAGGTAAAACTGCAGCATTCTCTATCCCTATTATACAACAGCTATATGAAAATAAAGTAAGTGGTAAGCAAAGAGAAATAAAAGCATTGATTCTTACCCCGACGCGCGAACTTGCTATTCAAATAAATGATTGTATCAGAGAGTATACTAAATATATAGGACTGCGTCATTGCGTTATATATGGAGGTGTAAAACAGAAATCTCAAACAGATGAACTTAGAAAAGGGATAGATATACTTGTTGCCACCCCTGGTCGTTTGCTAGACCTGATGAATCAAGGGTTTATAAATCTCGACTTTATACGCCACTTTGTTCTCGACGAAGCCGACCGTATGCTAGACATGGGATTTATACACGATATCAAACGCTTATTACCAAGATTACCACATAATAAACAGACTTTGTTTTTCTCGGCAACTATGCCTGCTGCCATAACAGCACTTTCACGTTCTATTCTAAAGGAACCTATAAGAGTGGAGGTAGCCCCGGTCTCTTCGGTTGTAGATACAATACAACAGAGTGTTTATTTTGTAGAAAAGCAAGAAAAAAAAGATTTGCTCATCAACTTATTGAAAAAAGATAAAAAGCAATCTGTTTTAATCTTTTCACGTACGAAGCACGGAGCAGACAAAATTGCCCGTATATTATGTAAAGCCGGAATAGGAAGCGAAGCTATCCATGGTAATAAATCACAGAATGCCAGACAAAAAGCATTGACAAACTTCAAATCACATAAAACTCGTGTATTGGTAGCTACAGACATTGCTGCCCGCGGAATTGACGTAGACCAGTTAGAATTAGTCATAAATTATGATTTACCAGATGTAGCTGAAACTTATGTTCATCGTATAGGACGTACAGGCCGGGCCGGCAAAAGCGGTACCGCCTTATCCTTTTGTGCACAAGATGAACGAGCTTCACTTAGAGATATTCAAAAACTGACAGGTAAGACTTTACACACAGTACCTTTACCAAAATATCCGGCTGTTATTTGATAGATTGTATGTTTTAGATTATAAAAAATAAAAATACTTTCGTTTTTATAGCTCTGAATAAGGAATAGAGAAAGTATCTCCATCAGAGATATTTCCTGTTTGTAGGCCTTTTTTTAACCAGCGTGCTCGCTGAGCTGATGTGCCGTGATTAAATGCATCCGGTACGGTATATCCTTGTGATTTCATTTGCAGTCGATCATCACCGATTTGAGAGGCTGCATTCAAACCTTCTTCTATATCTCCATCTTCTATAGAACGAAAATTCTTATTATCATGATTTGCCCAAATTCCAGCATAAAAATCGGCTTGCAACTCCAATCTGACATTCAGTTGGTTACTCTCTTTTTCATTCAGGCGTTGTTGCTGTTGATGTACTTTATCTAATGTACCTAACAAATACTGCACATGATGGCCTACTTCGTGCGCTATAACATATGCGTACGCAAAATCTCCACCAGCATTCAATTGATCTTCCATCTGATTAAAGAAAGATAAATCTATATACACTGTCTGATCGGCAGGACAATAAAAAGGGCCTGTCGAAGATGATGCATTACCACAGCCCGAACGAGTCGCACCACTAAATAACACCATTTTAGGGGCAACGTACTTCAACCCATTCTGAGCAAAAATTTCGGTCCATATGTCCTCTGTGCCTGCTAAAATAATCTTAGCAAAGTTGGCAGCAGCTTCTTCCTCTGGGGTAGGAGTATAACTTTGTTCGGTATTCAGGTTGCTGGATACTTGCTGAGTCACAACATCTAATGGATTGCCACCCATAAGCCAAACTATCAATCCGACAATAATCATCCCTCCGATACCTAACGACACCTTACCTGATGGGCCTTTTCCCCGACGATCATCTACATTATCACTTGCTCTTCTACCATCCAGTCTCATTATATTTTATCTTTTTATTGTGATTAGACTTATTAAATATACAAACAAGCAAAAATACAAATTGTTTAGATAAGAAACTCCTATATAACTAGCACAGAGATGAAATAATTGTGTAATTCATGACACAAATATTGTTTAACGGTTTTACGGGATGTCTTATTCTGATTACATGCAAAATGTTGTATCTATGTATCAAAAATCAGAGTGAAGGAAATCTCAGAGTAGTTTATAAAAAAAGAGGTATCTTTATTAGATACCTCTCTCAAAATACAAATACATGTATTACTTTTTTGAAGCTTCAACTGAAACTTTACGGAATTCTTTTAATGCTTTTTCGATAGCCAAAGATGATTTTCTAGCACGAGTTCCTGCTGCTTTGTTACCGTTTTCTACTTGAGATGCAGCATCTTTAGCAAATTCTGCAAATAGTTGATTTAAATTTTCTACTAATTCTTTCATAATTTTGTTGTTTTAAAAATTCGGACAAAGATAATCTAATGGCGTAAACAAACAAGAATAACACTTTGTTTATTTTTTAATCTTTTAATTTACACTCTTCTTTGGAAGTACCCTTATTTTACTGATACATCATCACCACTTTTTGTGAAAAAGAATCTAATATAGCAGCCATGCTTATCCGAGTTTTGAATATCTTTGTTGTCAGAACAAAACATATAACCACATAATGCAATCTCACATTTCTAAAATAACTTTTATACTACCATTTAAGCCACGGCGGCCAGCCGGAGGTTTTAGAGTAATGTACGAGTATGCTAATCGTTTAGCAAAACGTGGTTATAAAGTTCATCTCATCTTTCCTATTAAGACTCCACACATGAAGTATCGTCTGCCATATACAGTTCGATATATACTATCTAAGGTGGAAGGCTTTAAAAAAGATCAATGGTTTGAATTCGATCCTTCTATTACGATGTCATATGTACCTAACGTTAAAGATAAATATGTCCCCGACGCCGATATAGTAATTGCAACATGGTGGTCTACTGTATTAGAAATGGGTAAATTGAGTGAAAAGAAAGGTAAGAAAATAAATCTCATACAAGGATTTGAAAATTGGGAAGGAAATGAAAACCTATTATTACAATCATACGATATCAGAAATACAGTAAACATAGTAGTTGCAACTTATCTGAAGAATATAGTATCTAAACATACTAAGAATAGGATCGAATTAATTGAAAGCGGTATAGATAATAAAAAATTCTATATACAAAATAAAATAGAAGAACGCTCTCCAATGACCGTAGCAATGACATATTCGATCCAAGAAATAAAAGGATCTAAGTATGGATTAGAAGCTTTAAAATTAGTAAAAGACCATATACAGGAACTTCAGGTAGAGATGTTCGGGATAGCCCCTTGCCCCGAAGGATTACCAGAATGGATAAAATACTATCGAGATCCTGATAATCTTCGTGATTTATACAATCGTAATGCAATATTTATATCCAATAGTTTTACAGAAGGTTTTGGTTTAGTGTCAGTAGAATCGATGTTTTGCGGATGCGCATTAGTGTGTACTGATATAGAAGGGCATCAGGAATATGCATTTGAAGGAAAAACGGCTTTACTAACAGAAGTAAGAAATGCTGAACAAATGGCTGAAAGAATTATTTATCTTATAAATAATAACGAATATCGTATTTCTCTCGCAAAAGAAGGAAATAGTTATGTACAACGATTTACATGGGATCATGCTATTGATCGTATGGTAGATATCATAGAGAGTTTGTAATTATATACAAAATTACGAGATTCGTAAATTCGATTTATTATTTCTTTTTGCCATCAGCAGTTTAAATGAAAGTTCCATCATCACAAGCAAATTAATATTTCTATCTTTGTTTATATCAAAAAACAGAGGAAGCATGGATAATATAAAGTATGATTGCATCATAATAGGAGGAGGAATTAGCGGTATATCATTTGCTCACTATATGCAAGCAAAAGGTAAAAAAGTGTTGATTTTAGAGAAAGATAAAAATACAGGAGGACAAATACAAACCATTTTTGCAAAACAATACCCTGATTACTGGAGAGAATTCGGTGCACATACCTGCTATAATTCATATACCCATTTGCTTTCGATTGTTAAAGACATTAACGGAACAAACCTTATCCATTCTTTAGGAAAAGGGAGTTATGTGACCTATACAGAGGGTAAGATAAAAAAAATGTTTGCCGAATTGTCTATACCGGCATTAATACTAAATGGTCCTAAAATATTCTTTGCATCTAAAAAAGGGAAAACGGTAAAGGAATACTTCAGTACAATAGTAGGAGCAGGTAATTACAACAGATTATTTAGCCGCCTATTCAGAGCTGTTATTTCTCAAAATGCGGACGAATACCCTGCGGAATTATTTCTAAAACGTCGCAAAAACCGATATAAAGAATTTCCACGCAAATACACATTTAATAAAGGATTGTCCCAATTCCTTAATACTATTTTGGAAAAGGGTAATATGGATGTTATTAAATCGTGTGAAATAACAGATATACAAAGAGATACAGAAGAATATAAAATCATTGCTTTAGGCGGTCAAATATTTCATGCTAAAAACATTGCAATAGCTACTGATCCGCAAACAACTTCCCGGCTAATAAAAAATATTGAGAAGTCTCTTTCCGAACTGTTAGCGTCTATACCTCTATTTCATACTGAATCGATAAACATTATCGTAGCTAAAGATAAGTTAGCTATTGAGAATATTGCAGGTATAATAGCACTTGAAGGTGAATTTCATTCTGCTGTGTCACGTGATTTAGTCGAAGATGAACACTTGAGAAGTTTTACATTTCATTTTGAGAAAGGTAATAAAACAGAGAATGAAAAGCTTGATATTATATGTAATGTACTTAATATATCTCGTAATGATATTCTAGAATGGGAAATGATCAGACATATATTACCTTCCCTGCGAATGTCACATCTTAATCTACACGAGCAGGTCAACAAAATACGTAAGTTTGATAATATTTATATACTTGGAAATTATTTCTACGGCCTATCCATCGAAGATTGTATAAATCGTTCATTTGATGAATCGGAACGTTTTTTATAGAATACTTGAAAGTATTAGAATAAAAAAGATCATCTGAATATTCAAATGATCTTTTTTTTGAGCCTCTTGTCGGATTCGAACCAACGACCCCGAGATTACAAATCACGTGCTCTGGCCAACTGAGCTAAAGAGGCAAGTGGGTAAGCTTACTATATCGCGTCGCTACAACCGACTGCCCTTGCTGCGATCAAACCCTGGGGGATTAATCAGGAGCTGACCGTATAGGACTTACCCGCGACAAAAGTAGATAAATTTTTCATATTCACAAAATGTGAATTCAATTTTTTCCTTTGATTTCCTTTTACTACATTTGTATTGAAAGTCTTTTCTACAAAAAGAAGTTAGGTATCAGAGACTTATAAAAATATCATTTTGTAAAAAATAATTAAGAAAAAAATAAAATAATATGACAGTTGTAGATCGTTTCATTAAATATGTAAAATTCGACACAGAATCGGATACAGAGACAGGTATAACTCCGAGTACTTCGGGACAAATGGTTCTAGCACGTGAATTAGAAAAAGAGCTTCGAGAGATAGGTCTTGAAGACATTACGCTAGATGATAATGCCTACCTAATGGCTACACTTCCCGCTAACACGGAAAAAAAAGTTCCAACAATCGGATTTATAGCTCATCTGGATACAAGTCCCGATCTGACAGGTAAGAATGTTAATCCCCGCATTGTAAAAAATTATGATGGCAAGGATATTATATTAAATAAAGATACAAATGTAGTATTATCCCCAAGTGATTTTCCTGAAATGCTGGCTTATATAGGACAGGATTTGATTGTTACAGACGGAAACACATTGCTGGGAGCTGACGATAAAGCCGGTATTGCAGAAATTATAACAGCAATCAAATATCTGAAAGACCATCCTGAGATTAAGCATGGTAAAATTCGTATAGGATTTAATCCTGATGAAGAAATAGGACTTGGAGCACATAAGTTTGATGTAGCTAAATTTGGTTGTGAATGGGCGTATACAATGGATGGCGGCCCTATAGGGGAACTTGAATATGAAAATTTCAACGCTGCCGGAGTCAAAATTAATATACAGGGTAGGAGTGTGCATCCGGGATACGCAAAAAATAAGATGACTAATGCTCTTATTATAGCAAATAAGCTAATATCGTTGTTGCCGGCTAATGAGAGACCGGAACATACTACCGGTTATGAAGGCTTTTTCCATCTTACCAACATTTCGGGAACAGTCGATTCTGCAACAATAGGATATATCATACGGGATCATAATAGAGAACTATTTGAAAATCGAAAAAAACAAATGCTTAAAGTTGTCGATTTTATAAATCAACTATACCCTGACAGTACAACTGTAGAGATAAGAGACCAATATTATAATATGAGGGAGAAAGTAGAACCTGTAAAACATATTGTAGATATTGCCTTTGAAGCGATGGAGGCTGTTGGTGTAACCCCAATTGTGAAACCAATACGTGGCGGTACAGATGGTGCACAATTGTCGTTTAAAGGATTGCCATGTCCAAACATCTTTGCCGGGGGGCATAACTTCCACGGACGTTACGAGTTTGTACCCGTACAATCGATGGAGAAAGCTGTAGAAGTAATAGTGAAAATAGCAGAAAAAGTTGCTAACTAAACGATGCTAAAGTGAAGATACTAATTTGCATTTTTGTTTTTTTTGCATTAATTTTTGCTTTCCATAGTTATGCTTCTGAAGCCGATGGTTATGATAAAAAGCCTAAGATAAATCCTTCTGAAGTGATAAGAATAGATATCGGAAACGATTGGCAAGAAGATTCTTTATCTTATTTGCAATATATTAATTTAGAACAAGCATATATTTCGGATTCCATACCGCCCTGGATAGTTAAGTTTCCTAACTTAAGAGTTCTTGCATGTTACAACGTACGCTGTATTCCCGAATATGTTGGAGAAATCCAATTAGAATACCTCGAAATTAGTAACTCGGAACTACAGGAATTACCTGAATTTATAATAAAACAGAGACACCTATACGTCTTAACATTAGATAATAATAAATTTACACACATTCCAGAAGGTATAAGCTCATTAGATAGTCTAACAGTACTATTCCTGAATGATAACAGTATTTCGGAAATTCCTGAATTTATTTGTCAGATGAAATCTCTTAAATCGTTATCTCTTTCCGGAAACAACATAAGCCAAATACCTGAATGTATAGGAAATCTCAGAGAGTTGGAATATTTATCTTTATACAATAATGAAATAAGAGAATTACCGGAAAGTATTACTGATTTGAGACGCTTAGAAACGCTAAGTCTATCAGGAAATCCTATAGCAAGTTTACCCGAAGGGATCTTTTCTAAGCCCAACAGACTGGAATCTATTTATATATATGATACTCTTATGGCAAAAGATACACTATTAGAACAACGTATAAAAAAACTAAAGCGTAAGAACTGGGAAGCTAAAAGTGGTGAAAGAGATAAAGAAAGAGAAGAGAGAAGGAGGATATCAGAAGAAAAGGCGCGAAGGAGAAAAGAAAGAGATAAAATAGAAAGTAATAAAACCATAAAACCATAAAAATATAATGAAAAAAACACCATTTACAGATATCCATATTGCTCTAGGAGCAAAAATGCATGAATTTGCAGGATACAATATGCCCATCGAATATTCAGGTATTATTGACGAACACATGACTGTGTGCAACGGAGTAGGAGTATTCGATGTCTCACATATGGGTGAGATATGGGTTAAAGGTCCACGAGCCGAAGCTTTTTTGCAACGAATAATGAGTAACGATGTCGCTTCTCTGGAAATAGGGAAAGCACAATATTCGGCTATTCTAAACAATGAAGGAGGCGTCATTGATGATATTATTGTTTATCATTACGAACCGGAAAAATATATGCTTGTAGTAAATGCTTCAAACATTGAAAAAGACTGGAAATGGTTTAATGATCATAATGACGAATTTGCCGATTTAGAAAATGCTTCTGATAATATTGCTCAATTAGCGATACAAGGTCCTAAAGCATTAGCTACTCTACAAAAGCTTACAAAGATAGATTTGACAAAAATCCCTTATTATTCATTTGCGATAGGTAGCCTTGAAGGCTCTGCTCTGGATAATGTTATAATTTCAAATACGGGATATACAGGTGCTGGAGGTTTTGAAATCTATTTTTATCCTCAATATGGAGTGGACATCTGGAATGCTTTATTCAAAGCTGGTGAAGAATTCGGAATTAAACCTATCGGCTTAGGAGCTCGCGACACTCTACGATTAGAGATGGGATTCTGTCTGTACGGTAACGATTTAGATGATACAACAACGACTATTGAAGCAGGATTAGGTTGGATCACAAAGTTCACAGAGAACAGAAATTTCATAGCTCGTCCAATTCTTGAAAAACAAAAGAAAGAGGGTGTTACCCGTAAACTATGCGGATTCCAAATGATAGAAAAAGGAATTCCACGTCACGGTTATGATATTGTTGATGACAATGATGTGAAAATAGGTGTTGTAACATCGGGTACTATATCGCCAACCTCAAAGATTGGTATTGGCCTTGGATATATAAAACCTGAATACAGTACATTAGGAACAGCTATTTTCATTAAAATACGCGATAAAAAAATAAAAGCTGAAGTGGTAAAACCACCCTTCAGAAAACTATAAAAAAGGGATTCCAGATTGGAATCCCTTTTTCTTTTATCTTTCAACAAAAGATTATTATTTCTTGTCTTTAGAGCAACAAGATTTCTTATTAGCATCTTTTGTGCATGCTTTTTTGTCTTTAGCACATTCTTTTTTATCTTTTGTACACTCAGTCTTAGCTTTAGTACATTCTTTTTTAGGAGTAGTATCTTGCGCCATAACACTTGATGATGCAACAAAAGCTATACACAGAACGGCTGACATTATAAGTTTTTTCATTCTTCTTACTTTTAAATTTAAATTTAAATTAAACACTAATCTCTTGTTGCAAATATAAGTGGGACTTGTCTAAAATTTAATTAACAAAAGTTAAATATTCGGTCGTAATAAATAATCATTCTAAATTAAGCTTGTAAATATTCAAATTTACCAAACTCACTATCAATTACCAACTCTGTTTTATTCGAGCTTTCTACATATCCAATAATCTGTGCATCAATATTATATGATTTTGATATATCAATTACTTCTTGTGCGTACTCAGGAGATAAATAGATTTCCATACGATGGCCCATATTAAATACTTTATACATCTCTTTCCAATCTGTACCGGATTGGGACTGTATTAATTTGAATAATAGTGGGACAGGAAACATATTATTCTTCGTAATTTTCACGTTGTCTACAAAATGTAACACCTTTGTTTGGGCACCTCCAGAACAATGCACCATACCATGAATCACTGGTCTCAACTTATTAAGTATCTGCTTTATCACAGGAGCATAGGTGCGGGTAGGGGATAGGACTAATTTTCCGGCATCAACATCCAATCCTTCTATTTTATCGGTTAATTTCATATTTCCGGAGTAAACTAAATCTAAAGGAATAGATGAATCATAGCTTTCCGGATATTTAGCAGCCAAATATTTAGCAAATACATCGTGACGGGCAGATGTAAGCCCATTACTTCCCATTCCGCCATTATATTCTTTCTCATAAGTTGCCTGTCCACTCGACGATAAACCAACAATAACATCTCCTCCTTGTATTTTATCGTTCGATATTACATCGGAGCGCCTCATACGACAGGTCACTGTACTATCTACAATAATTGTACGAACCAAATCTCCTACATCTGCTGTTTCTCCTCCGGTTGGATAAATATTCACTCCTAATCGAGATAATTCTTCACACAAATCATTTGTACCATTTATAATAGAAGAAATAACATCGCCTGGGATCAACATCTTATTCCGTCCAATAGTAGATGAAAGTAAAATATTATCGGTAGCTCCCACACAGAGCAGATCATCGATATTCATAATTAACGCATCTTGCGCAATTCCTTTCCAAATAGAAATATCACCTGTTTCTTTCCAATATATATAGGCTAATGACGACTTAGTACCTGCACCATCTGCATGCATTATGTTGCAATATTCGGGATCTCCTCCCAATATATCAGGAATTATCTTGCAAAAAGCCTTTGGGAATATACCTTTATCGATATTCTTTATAGCGTTATGTACATCTTCTTTCGATGCAGAAACACCCCGTTGGTTGTATCGTTGATCACTCATGATTTTCTATGTAAATATTGTTTTATTTAATGTTACAAAG
>NZ_JAEPKU010000139.1 GCF_016652235.1 Dysgonomonas sp. Marseille-P4677 | reverse complement strand
TTCTATATTTGTACATAATAAGAGGAAGTTCCGTTTTCCAAAACTTAAAAAAACGTCCTTTTTCCTTCTTCCTATATTTATATATATGTATGAAATAGCGCCCTGTAAGCTGATTTAGATATCTTACAGTTTGCGATCTGGGATAAAAAGTGCGGGCGTACGACAAGTCGTCTGTGAGTTCTATAAAGTTGTCCGCCAGCGTTTCTGCCGGAATATCTTTATTTTTTGTCTGGTTGTCGATCTGCTGCCACTTGTTCCTATTCTCTTTTACGAATGCGGCCTCTCTCATCAAACAATAGTTTGTTTTTATTATGTCATCGCAAATATAGTCCTTTGTATAAAAAGAATGAAGAAAAAAGGCTAATAATCATTCAAAAAAATTAAATTTGTCAACTATTAGGTTCTGAAAGACATTTATATCATTAATTACACTGAGATGTCTGTATTTACGAAAATAATAAATTGGCATACGGCCTTACACTTTTTGCAATGATAATAGAAGTACAAACCACTCAAAATGTAACAATCGATTATGAAACGGCAGGTTTAGGCCAACGCATACTTGCCTACCTTATAGATTTCGCCTTTCTCGTCTTATGGGTCATCGGTTGTATCTGGATTCTAGGGATGATTTCCTCATTTGGCATGGATTCTGTTTTTGCCGGAAACCTAGGATCTATTTTTATATTTATTTTGATTTTTTTCCCGGTTATTTTTTATGATCTTTTATTTGAAATCTTGAATAATGGACAAAGCCTTGGTAAGATGATTATGAAGATAAAAGTTGTAAATATTGACGGTACTGTTCCTTCTACAAGCTCTTTTTTAATAAGATGGCTATTCCGATTAGTAGATTTTAGCATGACCGAAGGTTTCTTGGCTGTAATAATGGTTGCAGTAACAAAAAAATCACAAAGATTGGGGGATTTACTGGCTGGAACAACAGTGATAGATTTAAAACTAAATAATCGAAACAGAGAATTACATATAACCGACCTTGATTTTCACGAAGATTATAAGGTTTCTTATACCGATGTCTTAGATAGGCTATCCGATAAGGATATTCAAACAATAACATCCATTATAGAGGATCAGCGGATGCGAGATAGTGATTATTTCAATCAACGATTAGCAGATAGAATAAAAGCCATAACAGGATATACTTATGATGGACCCGATAGAGTGTTTTTAAAAAAGGTTGTTAGTGATTATAATTATCTGGCTGTGCAAGAATAAAATAATGAAGGAGGTTTAATAAACCTCCTTTTCTTATTCGTATCATTTTGTTTTATTCTCTTTTTTTGCTGTTTGGGGTTTCTTGCCTACAGAACCTCCTTTAAGTTTTTCTTCAACTTTTTCTTTCGTTGCGGCTCTAACTCTCCCAGTAGTTTTTACTGATTTTGTTATTTCTTTTTCCTCAACATACTTAGGCTTAATTTCTGTTGTAGGTTTACTATCTGCCTTTTTAGATATCTCTAGCTTTTCTACCTTTTCTTGCAGACGATCTATTTCATCAGCCTGATTATGGATTGTTGTCAATAATGCGTTTAGCTCCTCATTATCAATAGAACTAGGAAACTCAGAATCTACTCTCTCTTTGAAATCACTCAACACATTCATATATGTATTGAAAGCTTCGTAAGGAGACGAATATGGGCTAAAAGGCAATTCATTTTTAGTACCCATATAATAGAAATGATCACTTGATTGCAAATACATCCAGTCTTGTATCAAACGTCTCGATTCGCTCATACTAACGCGTTCAGCAATATCATATAACTTCTTGAAGGCTTCTTGTTGCAACGTATTTCCTAACCAAGGGGAAACATCTTTTTCTTCACCGACCCATGAAATAGGATGCATTGACGAAATTTTTCCAACAGGCTTCAACGTATTGATTATTTCGGATGGAGTTGCAAAACCTATATTCTTTTCGGCTGCAAAGCGAGGTAATACCTTCATGAAGTCGAAAATCCCCGAACTCTTTTTCTGGAAGTTGCCCAAAACTTCGTAGTTCATAAAAAGATTTATAACTTGTTCCTCTTTCGGCGTACCGGCTATCCAGTTTATAAACTTATCAGCTGTAAGAGGGTATTCATTCCAACTGTAATTAGAAAAGCGAGTGGCTATGTCATCGCTAAACCTTCCATTACGTAGCAGTAAACTAAGTTTTGGTTGTTCAGCCGACTGATAAAGATAATTTGGGCTTTTCCATCCTAACGTTCGCTTAGCTCCTTCGGTAACTATTCCCTTAAATCCCATTTCATGAACTAACGTGGCAATTTCATCTGAAAAAATCAATTCTGTATTACGAAATACTTTAGGCTTTTGTCCAAAAAGAACTTCAATTTTTTCATCATGTATCTTTACTTGCCTTTTAAAACCTTCCGGATCTATCAAAGATGCCAAAGAGTGCCCTTGCGTCTCCGAAAGGAACTCTACACAACCTGTATCGGCAAGTTCCTTAAACCCATCAATAACTTCCGGTGCGTATATTTCCATTTGGTCTAATGCGACCCCGGAAATAGAAAATGCGACTTTAAACTTTCCATTATATTCTTTTATCATATCCAGCATTAATCGGTTAGCCGGAACGAAAGACACCTCCGCTACACGCTGTATAAAATCTTCATTAGCAAAGTCGTCGTAATAATAATGATCCCCACCTATATTGAAAAATCTATAACGTTTCAATCTATGTGGTTGATGTATCTGGAAATAGAAACAAATATTTTTCATAATTATATCGGTTGTTTTAAGGTCGCAGACCTATTTATTATTATTGTAATTGCAACAACTATTGTCTGTTATGATCTTAAAATTTAACATTCAATACTTTATTTACTTATTTACACAAATTGTTGTATATATCTCTTACTTTTTGACCCGCGTATTCCCATTTGATATTATCAACCTCTTCTTTACCCTCCTTACTGAGAAACTCAGCCAAGGCATCATATGTACATATTGAATAGATCGCATCGGCCATCGCTTCCACATCCCAGTAGTCTATTTTAATAGCTCTATCTAGTATTTCGGCGCACCCCGATTGTCTCGATATAATGGTGGGTATACTACACTGCATGGCTTCCAAAGGAGATATTCCAAATGGCTCTGACACAGATGGCATAACATAGACATCACTTCTTTTGAGCATCTCGTACACCTGCTTACCTTTAAGAAAGCCTGTAAAATGGAAACGATCTGATATACCTTTTTCTGCGGCCAAGTAAATCATTCTCTCCATCATATCTCCACTTCCGGCCATAACAAAACGTATATGTTTTGCCTTCTCTAAGACCTTGGCGGCAGCCTCTACAAAATATTCCGGTCCCTTTTGCATGGTTATTCTACCAAGGAAGGTAACAACTTTATCTTTGGTTCCCCTACTAGGATTAATAGCCATTACTTCAGGACTCAAAGGTTCTACTGCATTATGTACAGTTGTTACCTTTGCCGGATTTTGGTTGTATTTCTCAATAACGGTTCTTCTAGTAAGCTCACTGACACAAATAATATGGTCAGCATAGTCCATCCCATTTTTTTCTATTTGATATACCTGCGGATTCACATTTCCACGGCTACGATCGAAGTCAGTCGCATGAACATGTATAACTAAAGGTTTCCCCAATATATTTTTGGCATGTATTCCGGCTGGATAAGTGAGCCAGTCGTGTGAATGGATTATATCATATTGGTGGGCACGTGCAATTACACCTGCCACTATCGAGTAATTATTTATTTCTTCAAGCAGGTTGTCGGGATATTTCCCCGAAAATTCAATACAACCAAGATCATTGGTATACAAGTAACTGAAATCGGCATAAATATGATCTCTCAGGTCATAATACTCCTGAGGATCCATGTATTTGGATAGCCTTTCACTTACATAATCCCAATAAACGTCGCGCCATACAACAGGAGTATTACATGCTCCGATAATCTTAAGGAAACTTTGATCTTCGTCTCCCCAAGGCTTTGGTATAACGAAGGTTATGTCCATATCGGGTTGCATAGCCATACCTCTGGTTAGGCCGTAACTTGCTGTTCCGAGTCCTCCCAATATATGAGGAGGAAACTCCCATCCAAACATTAATGCTTTCATATCAGTCTAAAATTAAGCATTAATAAAATATAGAAAACAATAACAAATAAATTTCCTTCTCTCATTAATATTATTTATGTTATCAATTTAATATTCATCAGCAAACGATCGTTGCAGGTTTATCGCCCTAAGTACTCCGGCTACACTTATAGAATAAGATATAGGACCATGTCCGAAATATGGAATATTTCCGTCATACAAGGCTGATAAAGAACCTATACAATCATTAGACATTTCTTCTTCAACACCGATTAGCAACCTATCCAGAAACGAGTATCCACTACGTTGAAATATCTTAAGATATGCTTCCATATAGGGACCAAGCAACCATGGCCATGCAGCTCCTCTGTATGCACTGTCGATTTTATTTTCTATTGAGCCTTCTACACGAGGCCTGAATCCAATACTTTTAGGACTTAGTGTACGTATTCCTTTAGGTGTCAATAACTCTTTTGTCACAAAATCCAGAACGGACTTACTTTGGCGTCTGTCTAACAGAGGATAATCAAGAGATATAGCTAATAGCATATTAGGCCTGACACTCCAATCTACATAATTGCCTACTGCATAGTCATACAAATATCCACTATCATTCAGAAATACCTCTATAAATGACGTTCTAACGACTTCAGCTAAAAGCGCCATCTTCTTTTGGAGTTTCTCTTCTTCAAGATTCTCTGCAATATCTTGAGTAAACCTCAGGGCATTATACCAAAATGCATTAACCTCAACAAGACATCCTGTGCGCGCAAGGCGTGGTGTATCTGCCGAATCAGAATTATTCATCCAGCAAGGATAGCCAATTTGGCTATCTACAGTGAGTAATCCATTTGTCAAAGGTGTTAAATTCGGGTGCTTTCCTTCTTGTATGAATGAAACCACACGTTTTGTTAAATCAGCGTATTTTGCATAGAACCGTTCTTTATCGGCATCTGCATATCTTTTCAAAGCCCATACGAACCAAAGTAGCACATCAGCATTTCCTATATCACTAAGAAAACCCTCAATTGGCTTATTTTGCATAAATGCTTCAATAGTAGGTACGGCTGTATCAACTATCTCTTCAAAAGCCTCCGGTCTGCCAATACCAATAGTCAGTCCCGGTAGAGACATAAACTGTTCTCGCGCTTTAACCCGCCCCCATGGATAACTATTTAATAAATATAAATCATCTTTCGTTGGACGAAAATAAAATTGATGTGCTGAGTTTTTCAGACAATTATAAAAAGAAGATCGTGGTGTACGCTCTTTTATTCCGTCTAAAAATAAAGAAGATAATTTACTGGTATCGGCTTTTACATCACTCGCCGAAAAGATAATAGATTCCCCTTTTTTGATAGGCAATTCAAAATAACCGGGAACATACAGATCTTCTTTATATGGAAGTCCGTCTTCCTGATCGCGTGTATATTCTATACCCTTATTCCAATGCGGATCAAATACAAAATTGACTTCTTTGCTAAATTGCATAAATAAATCTGGATATCCGCTGTACATACACATACTAATTCCGTTTTCAACCTCTTTGTAACCATGATTAGCGACAGTGTTCTCACTAGTTAATGCATTATTTTCACGAAACGCCAAAAAAGGCTTAAAACGCATGGTTGTTGGAGAGTGTGCATCGAGCAAAGTGTATCGGATTAGTATTGTATTATCTTTGAGTGAAAACATTTTTTCTTTTGATAAAATAACACCTCCTACTCTGTATATTGTTCGGGGTAATGAGTCGCAGTTAAACTCTCGAATATATTTATGCCCCATAGGACTATAATTATCCCCATCGTACTTATGAATTCCAAGATTAAAATCTGCACCATGTTGTATCACTGTTTCATCGAAAGATGAAAGTAAAACATGGTTTGTATTATTTAGCTTAGGAACAGGTAAAACAAGCAATCCATGCTGTTTACGTGTATTACACTCTACTAAAGTAGTACAGTGATAAGCTCCGCGACGATTTGTTCTTAAAATTTCTCTCTTAAGAGAGTATTCTAGATTCACCATCCGGCTCTTATCAAATTTCAGATATGTATTAGTTTTATTACTGTCCATAATTCATTAGCCGTTACATTGTCTATTCATAAAAAATAAACGCTTAAAAGTACATTCTCATTTGTTTCGTTTTTAAAGATAGTGAAAAATGTTAAGTTAAAACAGTAAAGAAGCGGATGTTTATTAACATAAAAAATGTGATAAAAATTACACAAAGATTATTTTTTTATTATTTAGAATAATTTTATATTAGACAAAGTTCACAAAAACCATTTTAAAAATCTGAATCATAACATATTGACATATACAACTCAATGATTCAAAGATAACTTATTTGGCAAAAGAATGGCTATTGCTGAGTATTTTTATATATTTGTAGTCCGAAAAAACAAGGTGTGATATATAGAAATTGAAATAAAATTAATTATATGCTTTCATTTATTACCTGGGATATTGATCCTGAAGCTTTTTCCTTATTCGGGCGAGAAATTCGCTGGTATGGTATCCTTTGGGCTACAGGGGTTCTTTGTACATCACTGGTTGTACAAAAGATGTATAAATCGGAGAAACTACCCGATAAATGGTTTGACTCGCTATTTATATATGTTTTAACAGGTTTAATAATAGGTGCACGTCTGGGACATTGTTTATTTTATGAACCTCTAGGATATCTTTCGAACCCATTAAGTCTTTTGGAAGTATGGAAAGGAGGATTGGCTAGTCATGGAGGTGCTATCGGGATGGTTATAGGTGTTTGTCTCTACTCTTTAAGCATAACAAATAAAAAACTAAACTGGAAATATATTATTATAGCAGGTCTGTTTGGATTTATTATTGGAGGAGTGGCAAAATATATTTCTGATCCGACTAACCTCGACGGAAACTTAGGTATTGCATTTTTAGGATTATCTGTAGGAGTTTGTATAGCTATGTTATATACATCATACCCTACTGCTATTCAATCACTGGACAGATTAATCGTAGGGGTTGCAATTGGAGCTACTTTTATACGATTAGGCAACCTGATGAATCATGAAATATACGGAGGAGCATTAGATAAGCCTTGGGCTTTTCGATTTATCTTGAATTTAGATAAATGGAAACAAGGGGCAGAACCTATATATTCACTACCAAGTCATCCTACACAAATATATGAAGCCCTTACATACTTTTGTGTTTTCCTCATAGGTATGTTTTTGTATTACAAAACAAATGCAAGAAAGAGAACCGGGCTAATTTTAGGAATTTCCTTAATTGGCATATTCCTATCTCGTTTTATAGTTGAATTTATCAAAAATGCTCAAGTTGACTATGAAGCGGATATGATTCTGAATATGGGCCAGTTATTAAGCATACCATTTGTAATTTGGGGCATATGGTTGGTTTGGAGTGCATTGAGCCGAAAAGATGAAATAGTACCGACGAACAATAATAAAACAAAATAAATAGCAGTAATTAAGATAGTATGTTAAAGCCTATTCAACTAAAAGAAGATCTATATTATATCGGTGTAAATGACCGCACAAAGCATCTATTCGAAAATTTATGGCCTCTACCTAAAGGGGTTTCATATAATTCTTACCTTATTACGGATGAAAAAAACGCATTATTTGACACTGTAGATGTCTGCTATTCGGATGTTTTCTTCCATAAATTGGAAATAGCATTGAATGGAAAACAGCTCGATTATGTAATAATCAATCACATGGAGCCCGATCACTCTGGTTCTCTTGGTTTATTGAGAAGTAGATATCCCAATGTACAGATTATAGGAAATAAACGTACAGCTGATATGGTACAAGGATTTTACGGGCTTACAGATGGAGTAAAAGTTATTGAAGATGGGGAACAATTATCGTTAGGCAAACACAATCTGGTATTTCACCTGACTCCTATGGTGCACTGGCCGGAGACGATGATGACATACGATACAGTATACAAAATAATATTCTCTGGAGACGCTTTCGGTACATTTGGCACACTTGATGGAGGTATAACCGATACACAATTACACCCTGAAAGATATTATGATGAGATGATTCGTTACTATTCAAATGTGGTTGGTAAATTTGGATCTCCGGTACAAAAAGCGTTAGAAAAATTATCCTCGTTAGAAATTGAGATGATTTGTTCTACTCACGGTCCGGTATGGACTATGAACGAACAAATAAAAAAAGTTATCTCTATTTACGATAAACTCAGTCGTTATGAAGGAGATGAAGGTGTTGTAATTGCATATGGAAGTATGTACGGAAACACCGAACAAATGGCTGAAACTATAGCCTACGAATTAGCTCAACAAGGTATTAAAGAGGTAATCCTACATAACGTTTCTAAACGATCTCACTCATACATTATCCGCGATATATTTAAGTATAAAGGCCTGATTGTAGGGTCACCTACATACAACAATAAATTATTCCCTGAAGTAGAATACCTACTATCCAAAATAGAAGGACGCGATATGAAACACCGCTACTTCGGTTATTTCGGCTCATTTACATGGGCAGGAGCAGCAGTAAAACGTTTGGCTCAGTTTGCACAAGATACCAAATTTGAGGTAATCGGTTCTCCTGTCGAAATGAAACAGGCTATGGGATTAGACACTTACGATGCGTGTATTTCGTTAGGTAAATCTATGGCTGACCGACTAAAGCAAGATAGATAAATCATAATTGATTTTACAAAAAAACAAATAAACCCTAAAAGTATTATTACTCTTAGGGTTTATTTTATATAGCTATTCTTTATGTAAAAAAATCTGCTATTCCTGATAATCTACCCAACCTCCTTGATTTGCTATAGCATCGACAACAGCAACTGTCGTGAGATTAATGATATTTCTCACCGAACTTTCTATATCAGTAAAATGAACAGGCTTGCGTAATCCCATCTGAATAGGTCCTATACTTTCGCCTGCAATACCTAGTTCGATCAATAGTTTACTCGAAATATTGGCTGAACTTAGATTGGGAAATATTAATGTATTAACATCTTTTCCTTTAATAGAATTGAATGGAAAAGTTTTATCTCTCAAATCCTTATTCATCGCAAAATTTAGTTGCATTTCACCATCAATCTCATATTCAGGATAATTTTCATGAAAATATTTGATCGCATTCGATATACTTCTAGGACTACCGTTATCGTCCGAACCATAATTTGAAAACGACAACATAGCCATAACAGGCTTTGTCGCAAAATATTTAACAGCATCATGAGTCAGCTTAACTATCTCTTTCAATGCATCTTCATCCGGCCAACGATTAATCAACGTATCGGCCAAAAAATATGGACCTTTTTTTGTTTGCACAATATGCATAGCTGCAAAATGGTTAAAATGAGGACGAAGCCCTATTACCTCTAATGCCGTGCGCGCAAACTCGCGATAATGGCTATATATGCCTGTAATAACCGCATCTGCATCACCTGTTTCAACCATCATCATACCAAAATAATTACGATCACTCATTTTTTCAAATGCTTCCTGATAACGGATGCCTTCTCTCGACCTATTATCACTTAACTTCTGAGCATATCTGGCTCTACGAATATCTTCCGAAATATGACGATGGTCTATTATCTCTACACCATCCAATTCCAATCCATTATCTTTTGCAATATTCCTAATTCGATCTTCACTACCTAGCAATATAGGGTAACAGATACCATCTTTCTTCGAGAATATAGCAGCCTTTATCATATTAATATGGTTACCTTCACAGTATACAACTCGCTTAGGATCGCTCTTAGCCAAATTAGTAAGGCGATGAATAAGTGTATTACTATAACCCATCTTCTCTACCAACCTATCTTCATAAGCATCCCAATCACTTATTGCCTTACGGGCCTCACCACTCTCGATAGCAGCTTTAGCAACTGCAATTGATACTGTTGCCAATAATCGGGGATCAAGAGGTTTGGGTATAATATATTCTTTTCCAAAATATAAGCGTTTAATTTCATAAGCTGTATTGATAACATCTGGTACAGGTTCTTTAGCCAGTTGCGCAATAGCCTTTGCTGCAGCCATTTTCATTTCTTCATTTATCCCTGTAGCTCTAACATCCAAAGCCCCTCTAAAAATATAGGGGAATCCTAGAACATTATTTACCTGATTGGGATAATCAGAACGGCCTGTTGCAAAAATAAGATCGTCACGAGAATCCATTGCTTCCTCATAAGATATTTCAGGATTAGGGTTAGCCAACGCAAATACAATTGGAGCATCATTCATTTTACGAATCATATCCTTAGTCAATATATCCGCTTTAGACAATCCGAGAAATACATCTGCACCCACTATAGCTTGCTCTAAAGAGACAAGATCGCTATCAATAGCGAAACATTTTTTCGTTTCGTTTAAGTCATTGCGACGAGTTGTTATTACCCCTTTACTATCGCACATTATTACATTTTCTTTGCGAACGCCAAATTTCATATACAGGTTGGTACAAGCAATGGCCGAGGCTCCGGCTCCATTCACGACCAGTTTAATCTTAGAGATGTCCTTTCCTGTAATATCCAGAGCATTCAACAATGCTGCAGAAGAAATAATAGCCGTTCCATGCTGGTCGTCGTGCATGACAGGAATATCAAGTTCTTTTTTTAGCCTTCTTTCTATTTCAAAACATTCGGGAGCCTTTATATCTTCAAGATTTATCCCTCCAAAAGTTGGAGCAATAGCTTTTACGGTTTGTATAAATTTTTCAGGATCTTTTTCGTCAATCTCAATATCAAAAACATCAATTCCTGCAAAGATTTTAAATAACAATCCTTTCCCTTCCATTACAGGCTTTCCGGCCAATGCTCCGATATCTCCAAGCCCCAAAACTGCGGTTCCATTTGATATAACCGCAACCAGATTCCCTTTCGAAGTATAATCATAAGCCGTTTGAGGATCTTTTTCTATTTCGAGACAAGGCTCAGCAACACCGGGCGAGTATGCTAAAGCTAAATCGGTTTGGGTACTATGCGGTTTTGTAGGAATCACTTCTATTTTCCCCGGCTTACCCGATGAGTGATACTTTAAAGCTGCTTCTTTTGTGACTTTAGGCATAATCTTAGATGTTTAAGTTTTTACTAATAATTATTAGCTATGTGTTCATCAAAGTTACAAAAAAGGGATATTATAAATACATAAGTTCACAAAATCATTTTGACAAAACAAATGTGTTTTTTAACATAATAAAACAAAGATAAAGCCAACACATATAGCTTAAAACACACAATAAGTTTCACAAAGTCAATAAATAAAAAAAAGTTTTTAAACCAATATACCAAATATCAATTTAATAAGGTTTTAATTAAAAATAATGATGTATTTCCTATTTGGAAATACATCATTATTT
>NZ_JAEPKU010000138.1 GCF_016652235.1 Dysgonomonas sp. Marseille-P4677 | reverse complement strand
TTAAATCTAGAAAAAATTCTTTAAAATAAATAAATTTACCAGAACATTACTAAATGTACGCCTTTTTTCGATTGTGCATCATAATCTAAATATAGAGACAACCCGACTTTTTTTATCTCTTTCAGAAATGGAATTTCATACTACGGTCAAATCTATCCATCAACCGATATAATTTTTTGCCTAAGATCCGCTCTTGCTCCTTTTTAGAGTTTTGCTCCATTTCTGCATATTTAGTAGTATTGCCTTTGTAAGCATAATCATATTGGCGGGTATTGACCTGAACAAGAATTAGAACGAGTGTAACGAACAAGACAACAGACGTAAACACTTTTTTGTTTGCCCTTATTCGTTTAGATATGGTAGGCATAATCAGGTTTATAACAATACAGCAAAATATAAGCAGGAAGATATCGTAATTGTTCCACCACCAAATATTGCCACTCCCCCCGATATAATCGTCCGATGGCCACAAAAATGCAATACCACCCCATACCGAAGACGGAGTGGGCAAATCGCCTGCCAAATGCGCCCAATAGCCAAGCACAAAGACAACGAAATAGATAAAATGGTTCTGTATAAAAGAAGAAAAGCTAAGTTTCTTTTTGGAGGAAATATGGCGAAACATATAAACCAATAAAATAATCAAAGCGCCGATAAGCACGCTTGCAAGCAATGAATGGAAAAATGCGTGGTGCGAATACCAAAATTTACTGCCATAGATCACCCTGCCGGTATCAGATAAATTGAATAACGCCCCGAATGTGGAATCGAACCGCGACCACATACTCACAGCATCTATATCGGGAAGTAGGCCACCCAATGCTCCTGTAAAGATTACTTTGGCTTTTCGCAATGCTTTCCCTTTTGTGAAAGTAACTGCACAGGTAGCAACAGCCATACCCGAAAGAGCGTGTGTGAGAATATCCATTATCGATCTAGAAATAATAAGTTACAGCCAATTTATACACTCTGTGAGACACCTTTGGATTGGTACGGGAAAGATTAGTCAGTCCAAACTGTGGGCTGAAGGCTATCTGAAATCCGTTTGTTTCTATGCCGGCAATCAGAGTCATACCAAAATCTACCTCACGAAATATACGTTCATTATCTGTATCTATTGTCACCGACTTTGTGGTTGCGCTTTTTGTCATACCAAATTCATCGTAATCAGAGTCCCAATCCGAGATACCATTACCATCACTATAACCGTCACCTTCCGCTGTCATATCATAACCTATATAAGGGCCTGCTGTAATAATTAGTCTCAAGTTATCGTTCATATACACTTTCTTTCCGTAAGTTACGGTCAGCTGTACGTTGGAGATACTCAGTTCGTCTACATCCATACCATCTTTATATACACCTTTTAGCCGGGCCCCTTGCATTCCTGCCCACAACTCGGTTTGTACCACATAGCCATCGCCCCAGCCCAACTGGACAGAAGCTCCCACATCCCACGAAAAACGGTATCCCGTAGAGAGATCACCCAATTGTTCTACCGGAAGATATGTTCGTCCATCGAGCCCCGAAAGGGTAGACATTCCCAGTCCGAGACGAAGACCAAAGCAGGAATATTTGTCACCCTGTGCCATCAGCAAGATAGGACAAAGGAGGATAAACAAAAGAATAGCATTTACTTTATTCATAGTAGTTTTTTAGTATTAGTGCTAAATAGATATGTAAATATAAAAGAAAAATGAATAATTGATACAATATTTAATATAGAAGAAACAAAAGAATATTAAAGATATCAGATAAAACAGTTATATTTGAAACCAAATTATGAAGAAAGTCGTTTATCTCGTTTATCAGTGGGTCATATTCGTACCCCTGCTCATTTTGGCCACCATCTGGTGTACGCTGACTATTATTATAGGCTCTACACTGGGTAACAATAAGTTCTGGGGATATTACCCGGGAGTTATCTGGGGGCGTTTTGTCTGTGCAGCTGCTTTACTGCGAATAAAAGTAAAACGTAATCCGCTACTTGATAAAAAACAATCGTATGTTTTTGTTGCCAATCATCAGGGGGCATTCGATATATTTCTCGTATATGGTTATTTAGGCCATAATTTCAAATGGCTGATGAAACAAGCTCTTCGAAAAATGCCATTAGTAGGCTTTGCTTCGAAAAAAGCAGGGCATGTGTTTGTAGACCAAAGTAGCCGCAAAGGTATCGTGGAAACGATGAGACAAACTCGCGACACACTGCGTGATGGTATGTCGACAGTAGTTTTCCCCGAAGGGCACCGTACTCCTGACGGCAAAATGGCAGAATTCAAGAAAGGTGCATTCCAAACAGCCCTCAGCCTCAAGCTACCTATTGTTCCTGTTACTATCGATGGGGCGTACAAAGTATTGCCAATTCACTCGTGGACTATGTATCCGGCTGCTATATCGCTGACGTTTCACGACCCTATTCCTACCGAAGGAATCACTTCCGACGATCTGCCAAAACTTATAGCAGATGTTCATAAGATTATAGAATCGGGACTAAAAGACAGCGAATAATCTGTTGCCCTATCTTAATTGATTACCATTTTATATTTTCACATATGAAGTAAAAGCTGATAACTTTTACTTCTACAGATATTTAGCAAACTGTACTTTGCTAAATTTCAGTTTTTTTCACTCTTGTGCAGCTTTTTTCACTACATTTACATCAATAAGGTATAAGTAAAATTTATAACCTAATAGACAATGAAAACAAAAGCACACAACCTCTACTCTAAACTTATCTCTATCTGCTTATTAATATTGGGCTTTTCGGCTTGTGGCAGCCTGTCTGACGATGACATTGAGCCCATAGTCTGTGAATATGGCGTACCTTCAGCAAAATATAAGGTATCGGGTAAAGTAGTTACGGCAGAAGATGATAAACAGGAAGTGAAAAATATCCGTGTGGTAATGATAGAGAATGTAGACGAAAGCAAAGTTACATACCTAACAGGAGATACAGTATTTACTGATACTAATGGAGAATACAAAATTGAGAGAATAGGCCATCCCGGACAAGAATTTATAATTAAATTTCAGGATATAGATGGAGAAGCCAATGGACAATTTGAAGAACAGACAGAAATCATCGATTTCAAAGATGCTCAATATGTCGGTGGCGAAGGATGGTTTAAAGGAGAGGCCACAAAAGACATGGGTACCATAGAGCTGGGATCGATGCAAAAATGGTGGAACGAATGCGATACAGAATAAATTAAATATATACTACCATGAAAAAAGGAGCACTATCATTATACTCTAAAATAATTTCATTCTTCATGCTTTTGCTGGGATACACAGCCTGCGAAGAGCCTGCCGAATACGGCACACCTTCGGCAGACTATAAAGTACTGGGCAAAGTAGTTTCGGCAGAAGGAGAAAAAGAGGCCGTAGAAGGCATACGTGTAGTGATGATACACAATGTGGACGAAAGTAAAGTTGAATACATTAAAGGAGATACGACTTACACCAATGCCGCAGGTTCGTTCGAAATAAAGAGGAAAGACTATCCCGGTATAGACTTCAAAATAAAATTTCAGGATGTAGATGGAGAAGCCAACGGAGAATTTGAAGAAAAGATAGAAATCATCGATTTCAAAAACGCTCAATATGAAGGTGGCGACAAGAACTGGTATGACGGTGAGACAACGAAAGATATGGGTACTATAGAGTTGGAAGTAAAGAAAGCCCCGGAGGAGGAATAACAATCTATATTTATCAGTGAAACAATGAGCATAACCGATATATCAATACGGAAGAAATTAGCACTCAAGTTATTTCAAAAATATAAAGCAAACGAAACAGCACGCCATCAGCTATCGTACCTGATGTGGGAATGCACATTGCGCTGCAATCTCGGCTGTAAGCATTGTGGCAGCGATTGCCGTAAGAGTATGACTCAGAAGGATATGCCCCTGGCCGATTTTCTAGGTGTAATAGACAGCATCACCCCACATGTAGACCCTCACAAAACAATGATAGTGATCACAGGTGGTGAACCGCTGATGCGCGCCGACCTCGAAAAATGCGGAAGGGAACTCTACAAACGTGAATATCCATGGGGTATTGTTTCCAACGGGTTGGCAATGACGGCCGAACGTATAGACAGCCTCGTTGCATCGGGCCTGCGCTCGGTAACTATTAGCCTTGACGGACTAGAGGAATCGCACAATATCATGCGCGGACATCCTCAGAGTTTCCGCAATGCCTTCAATGCAATAAAGATACTGGCAAAGATGACCGACGAAATAGTTTTCGATGTGGTTACATGTGTATCGGCCCGCACTTTCGAACAGCTACCCGCTCTCAAAGAGATGCTTATCGAAGCCGGTGTAAAGCAATGGCGCATATTTACTATCTTTCCCATAGGAAGAGCTACCCGCCATCAGGATTTGCAATTGCAACCAAAAGAATTTAAAGCGCTTTTCGACTTTATCCGGCAAACACGCCTCGAAGGACGTATCGATTTACGATATGGATGTGAAGGTTTTCTAGGCAATTATGAAGGTGAGGTTCGCGACAGTTTTTTCTTTTGCCGTGCAGGTATCAATATAGGCTCGGTATTGGTCGACGGATCTATTTCGGCTTGCCCTAATCTCCGTTCCAACTTCATACAAGGGAATATATATAAAGACAACTTTATGGATGTATGGAACAAACGCTACCAGCCTTTCCGTGACCGTACATGGGCAAAACAAGGCGAATGTGCCGATTGTAAATATTTCAAATCGTGTCAGGGGAACGGTATGCACTTACATGATGAAGAAGGAAAATTACTGTTTTGCCACCTGGAACGTATCAAAGAGGGAGAAGCCTCAGTTAGCAGTTAGCATATATTGTATGATGATATGGAATGAACAAATTATAGGGGCAACCACTAGTGGTTGCCCCTACTCTACTGATAACCCATCAAACAATCTCTTTATATTTATTTACCAGCACCTTATTCCCTCGTATATCCGTCAGTATTTTAGAGACAATACGCTGAATGTTATGCACCTGCAAGTGTGTAATTTCGGCAAGTGTATGGTAATTGATAGCAGGCTTCAGGCTGATATACATTTTAAAAAGCTCAAACTCATCTAACCTATAGCGGCTATACACATAGTCGAAAACATCTATTTCCAGCTGAGTTTGCATACGTTCGCGCTCATATGGGTTGCTATGGTGAGCCTCGAATGTGTCGTAGACAGGCAGGGGAACCATATTGAAGTTTTCGTTGGCCTTATCTTGTATATAATTGGTATAGTACGAACGGCTGAAGTATGCCTTATAATCTTTTATCTCCGCTCCTGTATATAATACCTTTTCACTGATGCGCATATATGTCTGACTGAAAACATCTTCATCGTACGATCCTTTGGAGATCAGGAAATTGATAATTTGTTGAAAATTATTAGAAAACCATACGTTGAAACGATCAGCTGCTTTTCTATGTTCGTGTTTGGGTTCATGCTGATCGTCGCGTCCACGCATAAAGTATTTCTTTCCTGTGTTGTTTCCTTTGCTGTTTCCTAGTTTCATGTTATTCTTATTATTAAATGGATTAATATTCTTACTATACCAATATTTATAGTCCTTGAATTTTAGACAGTTAACCGATCATCGTCTCAAACTCTCTCCTTCAAACAATACCCGATGGGTTGTAGCCTTTATACGATCCAAAACCCGTTCTCCATAACGCCTGCGGATATCATCGACTGACAAGTTGGTGGAAACGATCAGCAGTTTGTTATATTTTTCGGCGGCATCCATAATCTCGGCAAAGGCAAGCCGTTTGTTTCCATACTGATTACAGACCTCCTCTGTCCCAATATCGTCAAGACTGATGATATGGCGTGAAAGCACATAGTCTATGCGGCTATTCATTTCGGCCGTATCGAATACCGACACCACTCGCCGACTGTGCCCAAGCAGGATGGCGGGCAAAACATAACGGCACAGAATGCTTTTTCCACGCCCACAGCTTCCGAAAAGGAACAATCCCCTACCCTCGTTTCCACTGAGCCACCGCCCCACCTCGCCGTATTCGGGCAACCATTGCAAACGGCAGCCACTTAGCTCCAGAAAATAGCCTAAGGCCTGACGCAAAACGTTTTCGGCATCGGGTATTTGCACCATCACCTTATCGGAAGGTAAGGGCATATTGTGCCTTTTCATTTCGTCGGTTATGTCTTTAAAACATTTCATAATCCTTGTTTTTGCTATGTTTGGCTGCATTATGGCGATTCTCATTTTGCTTTCCTTCCCAAGTGCGGACACAAGCTTGCCAATCTTTCATTTTATTCTTGCCGATCATCCAGTTTTTAGCTTCATAAAAGTCGACAAAAGTCTGAGGATCCAAATCATTCTCCCTATGACGGCAATATTCGACAACTTCCTGCAAAGAGGGTTTCCTGAAAATTTCTTTTTTTGTTTTTTCTTTTTCTCTTGTCTTGTCTTCTCTTGTCTTGTCTTTAGTATTGGTATAGGGTAACGTATAGCCGAATGTATCGGAAAGCGTATAAGTAAGTGTATTGGTAATTGTATTGGTTAGCGTATCAGGTACTGTATCTTTACGGATATGCAAGGTGTATTCGGCCGGTTTCGATTTTGCCTTTCCTTCTTTAAAAGATATCAGACCAAGACTGTGCAGCTTATTTCTTCGATTGACAAGTGCATTGCGATTGATTCGCAAAACTGCACAAATAATCTCTGTAGGCTGATTAAAGGGATTTTTCCAACCGAGCTTGTTACACTTATGAATTAAGTAAGTGTAGAGATCATGCTCATGTATAGAAATAACACCCTGTTCTCTCAGTTCCCATGCTGCGTTTATAAGTTCGATGTATGACACGTATATTATAATTTTATATGTCGGGCTTAACATTTGGTGTCACCCTACTCTATTTAACGTTAGTTGTTTATTGTGAATTTGGCTATCAGACGATCTATCTTCCCATCCATTTCCTTTACTTCGGTAATAATATTCTCTTTGTTGTGCAAAAGCAGCCAAGAGGCAAATGAGAAATAAGCCGATACAAAAAGGGTCAATATTAGACTACCCCCGTTATATGTAAGAAGCAGTAAAGAGAGCAGCCAATTGATAATAATCAGTCGCGATTTGATATGCTTTGCCATACGTTAAAATAATCGATCTTTCAGTATATGATGAGCTTGATAAAGAACTTCCTTATCATTTCTGTTATACTCTTCGAGCACTGCCCGCAGACGTGACGACAACACCGCCGAATCTTCATCGAGCAAATCCCAATCATCGTCTAACACCTCTGCTGCTTTCAAGACTACCGAATCCATATACGACTCAAATTCGGCACACACCCTTACATCTCCGATCACATCATCGAAATCGGAAACCTCTGTTCTGTCACTCTCGTTAAGATGCTTTGTAACCATACTTATAATTTTTTCCATTTGCGTTTCGTTGCAGTAGCAGTCAATTTTTAATGCACCCATGTTTGTATTGTTTTTAAATGATTCTTAAAGTTGATAGAATATTTCTCATCGTATTCTATAGATAATTGGAGCTGAAAAAGATAAAATATTATATATCTGTTAGTATTAAATTCATATTATCTCGGCTAATTCAATGGTTCAAAATTAAACTATTTTTGTATAAATAAAAAATAATATAGATAAATAATTCAATATTGAACCATATTTAGAATGAGTAAAAAGTAAAAAAATTGAAAAATGTGTACAGATAAGAGGTGTGAGAAATAAAAAGGTATTTTGTGTTAAAAATTAATTTAACAATAGCACATAACATACTAATAGAAAATGCATTAACTGCAAAAAATAAGAATAAGTGATTTAGTATACAAAACTAAAATGCTGAATAACAGGAGCGGATATAGTTTGGACAAAAAAAGCTTTCACAAAAGTGAAAGCTTTTTACTCGTTATTATAGTTGCTTGTATTTATCTATAGTCCTTCAGTAATTCCTGCAATCTCTTTCGAGCAAAGAATATACGACTTTTTACAGTACCCAGAGGCAAATGTAGCTCTTTAGCTATTTCATCGTACTTGTATCCTGAGAAATGCATGGAAAAAGGTATTTTATATTCATCGCTAAAGCTATTCAACATGGTCATCATCTCCGAATATGTATATGCACCTTCCGGTGAATCGAATCCCGAATTCTGAGGTAAATTCAATTGATACATATTGTCCGATTTGTCCAGTATTGTCTGCATACGCATCATGCGACGATAATCATTAACAAATAAATTGTGCATGATAGTAAACACCCACCCCTTGAAGTTTACATTATCATAATATTTGTCGATGCAGCTCAATGCTTTCAATGTTGTCTCTTGGGTAAGGTCTTCGGCTGCATCCCGATTCAAAGTGAGTTTTAGAGCATAGCTTAGCATGTTGTTCTGCATAAGTACTAAGTCCTGTTCCAGTGTTTTTTTGCTACTCTTCATCTTCTTCAAAATTTATGTTTTTAACCTAATCTATTTCTCTTTTTAGTTGATATGCAAATACATTTCTGCCCCTGATTTGATTGCATAGGCAACTAAAAGCAATAAATACACTGCTCAGCGATAAATTATATGGGTTTATGAAGTATTGTAAATTAGTTAATCGACGAATGAACAAACAATTAACATTTAATATTCGTGTAAACTTATAAGTTAATAATTAACGTATAAGTCCAGTTTTTTTCAGTTGGAAAAAACGCCCCTGAGCTTTGTAATACTTCGCAATGTAAGCAATAAAATTGAGAAACCAACATAAAATAATCAATATTTAACACGTCAATTATATTTATAAGGCATTATCTGTTAGTCTTTTTGCTATCATTTAGACACAATTAACATTGCAAATTTTATCAAAAATTATAAAAATACTATTTTATTGCTAGTATATATTCACATTATTTAAAATAATGTCTAAATTCATCGATTTAAGATATCTTATATATTGCAGCCATTTCTAGCTTATCAAGATTTACAAAAAGACCAAGCAAGGATTATTCCTATGCATTGCAACCACCTTGGAGAAAAGAGAAGTAAATTCTGTATATTTTCAATCCAATTTACTAGCGAGAATAAAAAATAATAGTGCTAACTTTGATTTTGTATTAACGAAACAATAAATAGGAGGCCATATATTTGCAAACCCGTATACACATATATATAATAGCTCTGTGGATTGTATTTTTAATATGTCCTTTTGTGGCTTTGGCTGTCGAAAGCGATAGCATACCAGTCAAACAGGGACTCATGGTAAAAAAGTCGATCTATCCGCAGGAACTAAAAAAGAAAGGACGATTTTACAATATGTTGTGGGGCAAGCATTATCGCAAGCTATACTACACTCCCATTACAGTTAACACCAAATCGTTGAAGGCCCTTCTTGGCGAAAAGGAATCGACCGGTCTGGCCAATGATTTTTACGGCCTTTTCCTCAAAAACACTTTAGGGCACAACTATCTCCTAAAGCCCATAGGCGGATCGTCGAGCTTTCTTAAATCTGACTTTTTTCAGGAAATGTATAACAAAGAAGATTTCAAAGACACTTATCTCGATCAATTTATAGGTGATGCCTATACCATTATCAATCCGTATACATTCCTGGCATCTGACTATATGGCCAAGATGGCAGGGCTGAACAGCAGCGATCCCAGCTTATATTACATTCCGCCAAGAGCCACCACCGATACTATTATGGACGGAAGCGACATCCAAGACCGACTGGTAAGTGTATGCCTCCTGCCCGATACCGTTTCACAGTCCGACATCATTACCACCCCTACATTATTGAGCAGAATACAAGCCGACAAATCGCACAAGGTAGACCAGGCAATGTATATTCGTGAGCGACTGTTCGATATACTGATAGGCGACTGGAACAAAATACCCGAAAACTGGGTATGGATTATGAAACGTAAAGGTAAAGAAACAATCTACGAACCCGTTGTAATAGATCGCAGCCATGCCTTTACAAAGGTAGACGGATTGCTCTCGAAACAAATGCTGGGAGTACTCTCTCTTAGCTTTATTGCCGATTACGATGAACAAGTAGGGAATGTAAAAACAATAAATAAATTGGGTTTTACCACCGACGTAGCCCTTACTGCACAAAGTAAACAAAGAGAATGGGTAAATCAGTCCGAATATTTGAAACGCATTCTGACCAACGATGTGATAGACAAGGCCTTTTCCCGTCTACCCAAAGAAGTGCAGGGTGCAGAAACAGACGAAATAAAAACAAAATTAAAGAAAAGACGTGACCAACTGACTGCTACTGCCCGCAAATATTATAAAGACCTCCAATTCAATCCGCTGATAACAGGTACAGCTGCAAACGATACATTTGTCATCGACAGATTTAGCCGCGACAGCATCCGTATCAGTATTTACAACGAAAGCAGTTCCAATCCCGTATTCAGCCAAGAGTATACAAAGAAAAACTCGAAAGAAATATGGGTATACGGTCTCGATGGCGACGACACGTATAAGGTGACAGGTAAATTCAAAAACAAAATACCTCTTTATCTGCTAGGTGGCAAGGGAGACAATCACTATGATACACGTCCGGGCAACAAACTGAAAATATTTGGCTACAAATCCCAGAAGGCCGACTTGGAAGCGATAAAAGAAGCGAAGGTCGTATTTACCGACAACGACAACATTCACAATTATGATTATCGCAAAACCCGTTATAAAGATATCTCCTTCAGTCCGTGGGGTATATACGATTCCGACTGGGGCTTAAGCCTTGGCAGCTTTGTTTCCTACACTCGCTACGGACTCAAACGCTCGCCATTCTCATATCAGCATCGCATCGGATACAATTACCTGCGTGGATTCATGTACAAAGGTATATTCCCCATGTACGATGAGCGCCGAAGTATTTACCTGGATGCTTTTATAGGTTCGCCGGCCAATTTTTCCAACTTCTTTGGTTTTGGAAACAATACAGATCGATTTAAAGAAAGTAAAAAAAATTACAACAGGGTAAAAATCGGACAATATTCGATTGCGCCATCGTTTCATTATGCACTCTGCGAAGGACAGCAAATAATAGTTTCTTCCGCCTTCGAACTATTTAAAATAGGTAAGACGACCGATCGGTTTATCAATCAGTATTACCAAGAAAACAATTCGTTGTTTGACGCTAAATATTTTGCCGATTTTGGTCTTTCGTACGAAGTTGACACAAAATTATCGGGCTTTGTTCCTGTATTTACAGCCGCGCTATCTGCCGGTTGGAAACTAAATATCGGAGACTTCGGACGCAACTATCCATACACCGAAGCCAGAATGTCTTTCAACTTCCGTTTCTCCGACAGGCTTACTTTGGCCACGCAAATGAAAGGACGTGTATTGTTTAACGATAAATACGAATTTTATCAGTCGGCCTCTACCGAGCTGCGCGGATATCGTGACAATCGCTTTGTCGGGCGTCAATCATATTCCCAATCTTCGGATCTGCGATTGGATATGGGCAAGATTAAAAATCCTTTCACCCCACTCAAATATGGTTTGTTTGCCGGATTTGATTTTGGACGTGTATGGTATCCCCAAGAGGCGTCGAAAAAATGGCACACGTCGTATGGAGGTGGTGCATGGGTCACGATCATCAATAAGATTACAACCAAATATTCGTGTTTTGGATCGGGCGACGACCTCCGCTTTATGTTTGGACTGGGAATGGGTTTTTGATGTAATAAACAAGCCTCTCCCTTACGTTTCAACCAGTAATATCCTTTAGTTACATAGGCTCCGAATTTGTTAATTCGGAACTAAAATGGTTAATGAGCAGTCAAAGCTGTTCCTTTTTTTTGGTTATATCATTTAATAT
>NZ_JAEPKU010000013.1 GCF_016652235.1 Dysgonomonas sp. Marseille-P4677 | reverse complement strand
AAATGGATGTATTGCATTTAAACCTTTCTCAATAAAGTAAACTAAGAAGAAACTTGATAAAATAAGTACAATAGAAAACAATCCGCCTTTCAACAATCTGTCTTTTCCTCTATTCAACATCTTTTCTCCCCAGGCAATAACCTTGCCCATCGCCACAATTGGATGTGGTAGCCACGAAGGGTCACCGATAAGCTGATCGGCTAACCAACCCAGGAACAAAGGTAACAGAATATATAAACAACTTATATCCATCCTTTTATCCCTTTCACTAATAGATTATTCTCCTCTTTAGATTGCGTAGCAATACGAAAATAATGTTCATTCAATCCATTAAAATTAGCTGCATCACGAATAAGAATGCCATAGTCATCTATTAGATATTTTTTCAAATCCGATGCTTTTTTGTTTTCTAATTTACATAAAAAGAAATGGGTATCGGATGGTAAAACAATGATGCCATCTATCCTGTTCAATTCATTTTGCAAACGCTTTGTTTCTATCAAATAATTATTGAGATCTATTGTCGCATCTTCTTTTTCCAATAAAAATCTACCGGCTTCTATTGCTAGTCCATTTACAGACCAAGGCATACGATATTTTGAAATCATCCTCAATGTCTCTGTATGTGCCGTAATATATCCTAAGCGAAGGCCCGGTATGGCATAATGCTTTGTCATGGAGTGTAACAGTAGTACATTCTTATATCCGGATGCTTCCTCTACTGAAAATAAATCTTTCGTTGTAAAATGTTCATAAGATTGATCTATAACTATATACTGTAATGGATGGCTTACTATATATTCCTTCAACAAATCTTTAGATGTAACTGTACCAGTCGGATTATTAGGATTGCAAATCCAGACCAGATTTGCATACGGATCTACTTCCTGCAAACATCTTACATACTGCACCTTATGATTATTTACGCAGGAAGCATCGCCATATTCACTAAAAGTTGGAGATATAATGGATGAAACAGAGTTTTGAAAAGCTTGAGCTATCAGATATATTGCTTCTGTCGCTCCATTGGTTACAGATATATTTTCTGTACCTACACTATGCTTTTGAGCCAATAACTTCAACAACGAAGATGCGTCAGGCTCAGGATAAGAATGTATTGCATCGATATGGGAACAAAGATATTGCTGCAAATCCGAAAGATTCTGACGACTATAAATATTCGAACTGAAATTACTTACAATCGGCTTATTGTGACTATATATATCATCTCCGTGTCCTAATATCATTGTGCAGACTCTCCCATTATTTTATAGACCAAATCCATATCCACATATTTACGGACATGATCGGCCAGTTTATTATATTGTTCTTCTTTGAAAGCGTTGAAATCGAAAGGCGTATCCGAGAGCTTGTCGGCATATGGAGCTAACAGATAATCTATAACTACTTCGTTATCTAAAATACCATGAATATATGTACCAAAGCATTTATCATTTAAGAAGTATCCATCATCTCGTCCATCATCAAGCTTGTTTAGAGGAGAATCTTTCGCGCCACCCACAGGCACAGTTGCTCCCATGTGAATCTCATATCCTTCGCAAACGGTCTCTGATCCTAAAAAAGAAAACCTGACCTGACGCGTTACTTTTTCGCCTTCCATTTGCGTTGTAACCGGCAATAAGCCTAGCCCCGGAAGACGATCGAGATTGCTTTCCACATGATTAGGATCACAAACTTCTTGTCCCATAATCTGGAAGCCGCCACAAATACCTACTATAGTAGCACCATTCTTATGCGCCTTGGCAATACTTTGTGCTACTCCATTACGGCGCAGCTCATATAAATCAGACAATGTGCTTTTACTGCCGGGAATAAGGACTATATCTGCTTTTTCAATTTCATCCGTATTATTTGTATAGTAAAGATGTACACGTGGGTCACGTTCCAAAACGTTGAAATCAGTAAAATTAGATAAATGACGTAATAAAACTACTACTACATTTACTTTACCATATGTTGCCTGCAAATTCTTTGTTTGAAGCATAACCGAGTCTTCCTCTTCTATATAAATATCTTTATAGTAGGGAACAACTCCGATAACAGGAATACCGCAAAGTTCCTCGATCGTTTTAATGCCCGATTCGAAAAGTCGAATATCACCTCTGAACTTATTAATGAGTATACCTTTCAGGTATTTCTTTTCCTCTTCTGTCAATAACATTACAGAGCCATAAACAGAGGCAAAAACACCCCCTCTATCGATATCGGCAACCAGTATAACATTGGCCTTTGCATGAATAGCCATCGGCATATTTACCAGATCAACAGCCCTCAAGTTTATTTCGGATATACTGCCTGCCCCTTCCATCACAATAGGGTTATATCTTTTTTCCAATCTATCGAACGCCTCGTTAACTTCCTTACGAAGCTCTTCACGACCTTCTACTCTGAAGTACTCATAAGCATGCTGATTGCCGACAGGCCGGCCATTAAGCACAACCTGACAAATCTTGTCTGTAGTAGGTTTTAACAACAAAGGATTCATATCTGTATGGCATGAAACGCCAGCAGCCTCAGCCTGAACAGCTTGCGCACGACCTATTTCTAATCCTTCAGGAGTCGCGTATGAATTTAAAGCCATGTTTTGTGCCTTAAACGGTGCGGGATGATACCCATCCTGTAAGAAGATACGACAGAACGCCGATGTAATGATACTTTTACCAACATCACTACCTGTTCCTGCAAACATGATAGGACAAAGTGTATTTGATTCTTGCTCTTGTTGAGACATTTTCCAATTATAATTTTAAGGTCAAAGACCTATTTATTACTTTGCAAGTGTAATTGTTATTACTTTTTATAGCGATAAAATGTATCGTTTAACATCTCTCGTTACTTAAAATCATATTTCTGACCCCGGAAATAATGATCAATAGTGCTTTGTTCGGCAGGTTTCCTGACTAGCTTCGTTTTTTGAACACCTTCCCGTTTCCGATTATCAGTTAACTGTATAATATAAACAGTGGCAAGAGTAATGTTCAAAATATAAAAAGACCACAGTAGCGGGCACTGTTCCGGATTCTGACCGGATTCCCTTTTATGCAAAAGACGGATATCTGTTTGCATCACCAAAACAGATACAAAGATAAAATTTTTATTGGGGTAAACAGAAATCTATCTATAGAGATTCTCTCCGATTCTTAAAAATCGTACCTTTGAGATTATTGAATATAGATTTATATATAATGTTAACAATAAATGTATCTGACGAAATAAGAAAGTTATGCCCTGACTTTGCCGGTGCAGCTATTTTTGCTCAAGTAAAGAACAGTTCTCATAATGAAAATTTATGGAAACTAATAACCAAATCTTCCTCTGAAT
This sequence comes from Dysgonomonas sp. Marseille-P4677, assembly GCF_016652235.1. Lineage (GTDB taxonomy): Bacteria > Bacteroidota > Bacteroidia > Bacteroidales > Dysgonomonadaceae > Dysgonomonas. The sequence continues at coordinate 52,608 of NZ_JAEPKU010000013.1, read as the reverse complement.
ACAGGGCCAACCATCAGATAGAAGATATAAAAAAGAATCATGCTATAGCTGCTACACGTACAGCTTATAAGAAATTCGGAAAAGACCCCAATCGCTACCGTCCTTCATCCGAAGCTCTTTGTCGTCGAATACTAAGAGAATTACCTTTATACCAAATAGACACATTAGTAGATCTAATCAATCTGACTTCTATCCGAACAGGGTATTCTATCGGTGGATTCGACGCTGATAAAATAGAAGGGAACACACTAACTTTAGGTATCGGAATGATAAACGAACCCTACGAAGGTATAGGCCGAGGTATACTAAACATAGAAGGGCTCCCCGTCTATCGCGATGCTATTGGGGGAATAGGAACACCTACAAGTGATCATGAACGAACAAAAATAGAACTTTCTACAAGTAATTTTCTAGCTATCATAAATGGATACAGCGGAAAGGAAGGTTTACAAGAAACAGCTGAATACATGCAATCCTTATTAAAAGAATTTACGGATTCTGACGGTGGGCTTGTTACTTATTTTTAAAAAGAAATATCTGGTATCAATTAATTAAATATTATCATTATGAAAATATTTACAGGTAAACAAATTAAAAATGCAGATCGATATACGATCGAAAACGAACCGATCAATTCTATAGATCTGATGGAGAGGGCCTCCAACAGTATAGCTCAATGGATATGCAGTAATATCGATAATCGATCTCCTCTTTTATTTCTTATAGGTAAAGGAAATAATGGTGGGGATGGATTGGCAGTTGCTCGTATATTATATCATTCCGGCTATAACTGCTCCATATATTTGGCTTTTGAGAAAGAATATCTAACCGAAGAATGCAAATATAATTTAGACCGGTTACCTATAGATATTATTCAAACCGAACTGGACAATATAAAATATTATACTATTCTCATAGATTCGTTATTGGGTACAGGAGTAAATGGTGAACTCAGAGAGCCACTACTGTCCATTATTGAAAAAGTAAATTCGCTATCTAATAGGATAATATCTATCGATTTACCATCAGGTATGATTAGTGAATTCGGAAATAAAAACAAAAAAATCATCAAAGCCGACATTACACTCACCCTCGAATTTCCTAAGTTAGCGATGCTGCTTCCCCAAGCAGGAGAATACTGTGGCGAAATCAATGTATTACCAATAGGACTTAGTAAAGAGTATATGAACAATACCGAATCGTATTACCACTATATAACTGATGACATCATCGAAGGTATAAGATTGAAACGGGATAAATTTGCACATAAAGGAACATATGGACATGCATTGCTGATCTGTGGTTCGCGAGGAATGGCAGGAGCCGCCGTCTTAGCCACAGGAGCTGCTTTACGATCAGGATGCGGATTAGTCACTACGCATATTCCGGCCGAAGAAAGGTATGCCTTAAATATAGTCTATCCTTCTGCTATACTAAGTTTGGACGAAGAACCATTTTTCGCAAATGTTCCCGTCAACATCTCCAAATATTCTTCCATTGGTATAGGTAGTGGATTGGGGCAGGCGCATCAAACTATAGAGGCTTTAAAGCATCTGTTCAACACAACTCATAAACCGATGGTTATTGATGCAGATGCCTTAAATATAATAGCAGACCATTATAAATTGCGGCAAAGAATTCCGGCAGGTTCCATTCTCACGCCTCATTTAGGTGAACTTAAACGGTTGATCGGCGAATGGGCTGATGAAAAAGAAAAAATAGAGAGCGTAAGAGTGCTGGCCGCCAATCTAAAATCAATTGTAATTGTTAAAGGAGCGCATACTATGATCTGCCTGCCTGACGGTAATTGCTACTTCAATTCGACAGGAAATAGCGGAATGGCCAAAGGCGGTAGCGGCGATGTGCTTACAGGATATATTACAGGACTACTTGCCCGAGGGTATAGCAGCGAACATGCAGCTATACTCGGTGTGTATATGCATGGAAAGGCAGGAGACAAAGGATCTCAAAAATATGGTATGGAAGAAATGAACAGTAAAGATTTGATAGATGAGTTATAAACCTATAATTTAATATTTAAACTCATATTCATATCTACTTTCATTGCCGCAAGCATCTGCAGCGGTAAATATTAATTTATGATTCTGACCTCTTTTCAATCGTCTAGAATCGAATTTATAAGTATATACAGGTGACTTTACATCGTGTTCGAACAGAACAAAGTCTCCATCTATTGTTCCGCGATAAGATGAGATTCCACTCTTATTATCAGAAACACGTATTTTCATTTCACCTTTTGCCACCCATTTTGCAGGAAGAACCGGAGTAATTACTGGTGCTTTAGTATCGATAGCAACAGCATAAGCACTCCCTAATTCGCGAACACGAGCAGTTATTGCACCATTATTGTATTTGCCTCCAATCCACGATTCGCGAGCACCATTGATACGAACTATGCCATATTGAGCTTTATTGACAAGTGTATCTTTGGTCATTTTTATAGTAATATCACAAGGCTTATCCAAAGGTATATGTTCATCTCCAACTTCATATATAGCAGACATATAATCCTTAGTTAATGTACGTTTTAGGTTAAAACAAAGATTATTATACAAAGATTCTTTGGGTATAGATATAGAGAACATGTTACCTTCGTAATAATTATCCCGATCCCAAGCCATTAGTTGAGTACATTCCCTCACCTGAGAAACATCCTGTTTTTTCCCATATACATAAAAAGTATACGTGGAAATGTTACCATACAAATCGGTAAGTTCGTATTTCAGCTTATATGCTTTTCCCTCGTTGATATTAATATATCCGTTATCTATAGTTTTATAGAACTGCAACCTGTTTCCTGGTTCAATAAAAGATTTCATATAGAAAACTTTCTTCTTATACCAATAATCAAAGTCGATCATACTATTAATCATCCTCGTATTGCCAAAATCGACAGAAACTATATCCGAGAAGAATATTTCTTTATCATTACAAAACAGACGCACAGCCTTTACGCCATATATATTATTAGTTCCCGTCATTCGGTCGATGGAATGGATGCCAATACCTATTTTACCCCATACAAAAATAGAATCTGCTATCGCTTTTGCTCCTTTTCTCTTTGCAGTCGTTGCTCCGCCTACAGTCTGCCGATATGGTTCACTACCTCCATTTACAGCCCCTTCTCCTTCAACGGGATATACAGCTATACCTTTTACTATAGGAGAAAGATTGTCATCTATTTTATCTTTATAATATTCAAGAGCATCAAGAGCTATCTGATTCTCGGTGTTTCTTATTTCGAAGTGTACATGAGGCCCTCCCGAAGACCCGGTATTACCACTATATGCGAACAAATCACCTTTCTTTAATGGAAATACCGAAGCATCTAATGTTATATCTATCGGATAAGATTCCTTTTCATATTGTCTCTCTTTCACATATTCAGTAATTGCAGGAACAAATTTCTCTAAATGCCCATATACACTGGTTTGCCCATTCGCATGATTTATATATATAGCTAGCCCATAACCTGACGGAGAAACAGATATTCGCGAAATATATCCATCGGCGATGGCATACACAGGCTTATTTATGCCCCCTTGTGTTTTAAAGTCAATGCCCGAATGAAAATGATTTGGTCGAAGCTCTCCAAAATTTGCACTGAGAATAAGTGGAATATCGAGAGGAGAACGATATGTTATTTGAGCAACTAAAGTAATTGTAAATAGAGAAAATAAAAATGTAAAAAATTTCTTCATCTGATTATTTCGTTCGGTTTAAAGCTATGCAAAAATAGAGTATTTAGACGAGTAATACAAGGTAGAATATTAGTGTCATATCCAGAGGAAGCAATCTTTATAATGATGGAAAATATAAATACTCTTTTTTCAGGCTGGAATCTGTTTTTCATTATTTCAATATAAGACTAAAAACACAGTCATAAAGCCAGTATTTTTTTCAAAATAAACAAACCTGTAAATCAATGATATAGTAAAAAACTGAAAATAAAATTAAAAAAAAGATGGTCATTTATTTGCATGTAAACAAAATTGAATTACCTTTGCATCCGCAATCGAAGGAGAAACGAGATGTGAAAACACGGAAAACTCCACAGGATGGCCCATTCGTCTATCGGTTAGGACGCAAGATTTTCATTCTTGAAAGAGGGGTTCGACTCCCCTATGGGCTACAAAAAAAACAAAATATAATTATAAAAAAATAAGGATTAGTCAAGATGGCAAATCATAAATCAGCAGAAAAAAGAATCAGACAAGCAGAAGTAAGACGCTTGAGAAACAGATACGTGGCAAGAACAACTCGTAATGCAGTTAGAAAGTTCCGTGCCTTAACTGATAAGGCTGAAGCACAAGCACAATACCCTTCGGTTTGTTCTATGCTTGACAAATTAGCTAAAAAGAATGTTATCCATAAAAACAAAGCGGGTAACTTAAAATCGAAATTAGCTGCTCACGTAAAAAACCTAGCTTAAAACACTAAATTAAGACTGTCGACATAAAGACGAAGCTAAATTCCATGGGAGTTTAGCTTTTTTTTGCGAAACAAAGGAACAAATACAAGATATATTGTTATAAAACAAAAACTTATTCATATCTTTGCACCCGCTAATAACAATTATGTATTAATTAATAATTAACAAGAAAGAAAAATGGCTACAAAGATCCGTTTACAAAGACGAGGAAGGAAAGGTTATCCTTTTTATCATATCGTCATTGCAGATAGCAGAGCTCCACGTGATGGAAAATTTATTGAAAAGGTTGGTTCATATAACCCGAACACAAATCCTGCTACAATAACTATAAATTTCGACAGGGCTTTGTACTGGTTACAAGTTGGTGCTCAACCTACTGACACTACTCGTAACATCCTTTCTGAACAAGGCGTTTTAATGAAGAAACACCTTCTAGGTGGTGTTGCTAAAGGCGCATTTACTGAAGCTGACGCTAATGCTAAATTCGAAGCATGGAAAGCAGACAAAGAAAAAGGCACTCAAGCTATCATCAACAAAAACGAAACAAAGGCTAAAGCTGAAGCAAAAGCTCGTTTAGAAGCAGAAGTTGCAGCTAACAAAGCTAAAGCTGAAGCAGTAGCTCAGAAAAAAGCTGAAGAAAACGCAGCTAAAGCTGAAGCCGCTGCCGAAGAGGCTGCTCCGGCTGAAGCAGTAGCTACAGAAGAAGCTCCGGCTGAAGAGAAAAGTGCTGAATAAGATTATTGAAAAATATCACAGCAAAAAGCTCCAAACATTAGTTTGGAGCTTTTTTTATTTTAATAAGATAATCAGGTCAGTCTACCCACATCAAATCACTCATTATTCCATCCGATATAAAAATGCCACCTCGCGTCAACGTCAATATTTCTTTATTTCTACACACAAAGCCTTCCTCAATATACTTTTGTACATTTTTCAGACAATAATCCCTTAAAGCCACCCCAAATAGTCTTTCCAATTCTAACAAGTTTACTCCCCACATTGTACGCATCCCTGTAAGAATAAAATCATTGTAACGAGTATTCTTATCCAAATTTTCAATCTCTAAAGGAAGTTTCCCCTCTCCTATCTTTACTATATATTTAGATATAGAAGGAATATTCCAAGCTCGATCCTGTCCATCAAAAGAATGTGCCGCCGGCCCTAAACCAAGATATTTTTCACCCAACCAATATGAGCTATTATGCTTCGAATAAAGCCTATCCTTTGCAAAATTGGATATCTCATAATGTTCGAATCCGGCTGAAGTTAACTTATCTATCATTACAGAAAACATCTCAACACTCAATTCTTCATCAACTGCTTTTACATCCCCGAGTTTGAACAAACGATACAAACGGGTTCCTTGTTCATATATCAGGTGATAGGACGAAATGTGTTGTATATCAAGAGATATAGCTTTATCTAGATTCTTGTTCCAAATATCCATTGTCTGATTGGGGAGACCATACATAAGATCGATGCTAATATTATCATAGCCCAATGCCTTACAAGCATTTACTCCTTCTATCGCCTTTTCTGATGAATGCCTCCGTTTCAGGAATCTCAATTCATTATCATCAAAGCTTTGCACCCCCATACTTAAACGATTGAAAGGAAGATTCTTCAATGCTTCTAAATATCGAATATCCAAATCATCGGGATTTGCTTCCATCGTTATTTCCGCATTAGGCGATACATCGAAATTCTTTAAAATAGTTTCGAATATACGATAAAAGTCTTCGAAGGAAAGTTGAGAAGGTGTTCCTCCTCCAAAATAGATTGTGTCAACTGTTTCATCCGAAATATAATTTTTTCGTAGTTCGATTTCTTTACATACAGAAGCAACATAATTAAGCTTCGGTGACATATCGGTACGTGTGTAGAAATCACAGTAAATACACCTTGTCTTACAGAAAGGAACATGTATATATATACCTGCCATTATTTTAAAGTATCACTAAATACTTAGTTTACTTATTCCTGATACATCTTATCAATAAGATTCTTATATTTTTCAGCAACAAATTTACGCTTAATTTTCAGCGTGTTGGTCAACTCACCACCTTCCATAGTAAATGGTTCGGATAGAAGTCTATATTTCTTAATCTTCTCGTAAGGAGCAAAAGTTGCCTGCAGCAATTCGATACGTCCGTCAAGCATCCGCAGAATATCTACATTCGAGAATAAGTCCTCAATTTCATTGTAGCTGATATTTTGAGAAATAGCATATTCTTCAAGAGCTTTATAATCGGGAACAATAAGAGCACTCACAAATTTACGTTCATCGGCAATAACTGCAATCATGTCAATAAACTTATCTTCTCCAACCTTTGTTTCGATTGCCTGAGGAGCTATATATTTACCATTAGCTGTCTTGAAAAGATCTTTAATACGTTCTGTTATATACAAGACATTACCTTCCAAGCGCCCTGCATCACCAGTACGAAAATAGCCATCTTCGGTAAAGCTTTTTGCTGTTTCTTCGGGCTTGTTATAATATTCGCGCATTACAGTTTTTCCTTTCACCAGAATTTCGTTATTCTGCGAATCGATTTTCACATCTACTTCCGGCATAAGAGTACCAATAGATTCTATAACATAGCCCTTTTCGGGATAAAAACTAACTGTAGCAGTAGTTTCGGTGAGTCCATATCCTATAACAATAGGAATATTTACAGAATGCAGAAACTCAATAATAGAATCAGACAACGGAGCTCCGGCACAAGGGAAAATATTTCCTTTCTCAATACCTATCACCATCTTGAGAATACGAAAGACAGTATTATTATATAAAAAGAATTTTACTCTTGTTCCAAATGGAGCACGGATACCTTTGTTTTTGTAGTCAAGATTATATTTCTTCCCCGTCTTGATAGAATGAGTGTATAACCACTTCATTATTCCGGTAGATTCTGAAATCTTTTCATCTACACCTGCATATACCTTTTCCCAAAAACGAGGAACACTACACATAATTGTAGGCTTCACTTGTTTTATCGATTTCTGAATTTCTTTTGCGTCCTGATTAATAGCAATGGTCATCCCCTTATGGATCGCATAACAAGTCCAAGCTCTCTCGAAAATATGAGCCAAAGGAAGGAAATTCATCGACACATCCTTATTCGAAGTCATTGTCAGACGAATATCATGAATCTTAAATACTTGCAGGAAGCATGAATGAGGTATTACAACTCCTTTAGGTTCACCTGTTGTTCCCGATGTGTAGATTATACATGCAATATCATCATCTTGTCTTGACTTCATACGCACGCGAACTGCTACCTCTGCATTGGAGTTTTCACCCGAAGCCATAAAATCCTCGAAGTAGAGGGATGTCTTATCTTCAGCATGTAACTTTACATTTTTGTCAAAAACAATGATCCGTTTAAGAACAGAGGAGTTCTGCTGTACCTTAAACGCATTATTATATTGAAATTGTTCCCCGGCAAAAAGTAATTTCACATTGGCATCATTCACAATATATTCCACCTGCGTAGGCGATGATGTTGCATAGATAGGAACAGATACACAACGATTGGCATATGAGGCAAAATCAGTAAATAAATATGGTGGCATATTTTGCGAATAAACTGCAATTTTATCGCCTTCCTCAACTCCAATTTCAGCCATAGCCCAGGCTGTTTTCATTACATTTTCAGAAAACTTTTTCCAAGATATACTTTTCCATTTTTTCTCATATGGATTTCTATACTTCAGAGCTGTTTTTCTACCATACCTGGTGGCCTGACGATGTACTAAAATAGACAGATGATAATAATTCATGGAGGTTTCTTTTTGATTTATTTACTGTTGCAAAGTTAGTTTTAAATATGAAAAAAACGTTATCTACAGACACTTTTTATAATTGCACAGACAGCTATTATCCAAACAACCAATAAGCTCCTGATATAAGATTCTTACAAAACACAATAATTAATTACAATATGACAATTCGCTTTACAGAACGAAACAAAAAGTTATAACACATAGACAAAAACTCCTAACTTATTTTACTATTTTTGTAGCTAAATTTTTATCTATGGCGGGAAGCGGAATGAAAAGTTTGGCAAAAGATACTGCAATCTACGGATTGAGTAGTATTGTCGGGCGACTTCTTAATTATTGTTTAGTACCACTTCATGTATATATTTTTACGAATCCCTCAGAATACGGACAAGTCAACTACATCTTAGGTTTCACGGCTTTATTTTTCGTCCTATTAACCTATGGTATGGAAACCAGCTTTTTCCGTTTTATGAATAAACAAGATGAAAATTCGGACAAGGTCTATTCTACATCGCTTATATCATTAGGTACAACATCCCTTTTATTTATTCTTTTTTGTTTTTCTTTTATCGGCCCCATATCGGAATGGATGCAATACACCGATCATAGAGAACATATAATGATCATGGCTATAGTAGTCGCCTTAGATGCCTTTATGGTAATCCCCTTCGCTTACCTGAGATATCAAAAAAGGCCTATACGATTTGCAACCCTCAAATTAGCATTTATATTCTTTAATATACTTTTCAATGTACTTTTCCTTGTTGTATGTCCATGGTTAAGTAAAAGTTATCCTGATTTTATATTAAATAAATTCTATCATCAGGATATCGGCATCGGTTACATATTCCTTGCTAATTTGATTTCGACATTGGCTGTACTTATTATGCTGATACCGAATACAATGAAAAATCTAAAATTTCAGTTCGATCCAGCTTTATTACGTCGTATATTAAAATATTCATTTCCCCTATTAATATTGGGATTGGCCGGAGTTATCAATCAGGCAGTAGCCCAATTGACTTATCCGTTTCTTTTCGACAGTAAAGAAGAGGCATTCAACCAATTAGGAATCTATTCGGCTTGTATAAAAATAACGGTTATCATTACCATGTTTACACAAGCATTCAGATACGCTTATGAACCTTTCTTTTTCAGCAAGAACAAGAACGATGGTAATACAAAGGCTTATGCCGATGCAATGAAGTTTTTCATAATATTTGCTTTGCTTGTCTTCCTTGGGGTAATGTTTTATCTTGACATTATAAAATATATTATCAGTGAAAATTATACTGTGGGAATAGTCATTGTACCTATTGCCATGATGGGAGAAATTCTATTTGGGGTTTACTTTAATCTATCTGTATGGTATAAACTGACAGACAAAACAAAATATGGAGCTTATTTTTCAATATTAGGATGTATTATCCAAGTAGCAATGAATATCATTCTTGTTCCTATCTATGGATATATAGCCAGTGCTTGGGCTACTTTTATCTGTAATCTTATCCTTGTATTGATATCTTATTCGATAGGACAGAAATATTTTCCTATCAAATATGATGTAAAAAATATATTCCTATATTTTATATTGGCTATAGTATTTTATATTACGGCCATGTACCCTACTATTGACAATGAAGTCCTACGTTTAGGGTATCGTACTTTATTCCTCATTGCATTTACAGCAATCGTCATAAAAAGAGATTTGCCTTTAAGCGAGATTCCTTTTATAAACAGATACTTTAAACATAAAAACGCTAAATAATTAATTAATCAATATATAATTATAAAAACTAATGAGAAAAATATTTTTATTTTCAGTGTTATTGCTTTCGGCATTACTTATCAAAGCCGACGAAGGCATGTGGCTACTGAAAGAATTAAACAAACAAAGTTTTGCCCGAATGCAAGAGTTGGGCTTTTCATTCCCTACCGATAGTATATATAGTGAAACCAATCCTTCGTTAAAAGATGCAGTCGTTATTTTTGGACGTGGATGTACCGGTGTCGCTGTTTCTGAGAAAGGGCTTATTTTTACCAATCACCATTGCGGATACGGTGATATTCAAAAGTTAAGTTCTGTAGAACACGATTACCTGAAGGATGGATTCGTTAGTCAATCTTTTAGTGAAGAATTGCCGGCAGAAGGACTTACCGTTTCATTCTTGCAAAAAACAGAAGATGTGACAGACTTTGTAACATCTACATTATCACCCGACGATGACGAAAGTACACGTGATCAAAAAATAGATTCATTATCAAACATTTGCATAGAAAAAAGTAAGATAAATGAATTTATTCGTGCCGAGGTTGTCCCTTTCTACTCTCACAACAAGTATTATTTGGTTGTATACGAAGTATTCAAAGACGTAAGATTAGTTTTTACCCCACCATCTTCGATTGGTAAATTCGGAGGGGAGACTGACAACTGGATGTGGCCAAGACACACAGGCGATTTCTCTGTATTCCGTGTGTATGCCAACAAAGATAATAAAGCTGCAAATTATAGTCCTGACAATGTTCCTTACTCACCTAAATACTCAGTGCCTGTATCTGTACAAGGATTTAAGGATAAAGACTATGCAATGACTATTGGTTATCCGGGTAGTACAGAACGTTATATGTCTTCTTGGGGAATCAATCAAATGGTAGAATCACAACACAAACCTCGTATAGAGGTTCGTGGAGCCAAACAAGAGATATGGAAAAAAGCAATGAATGCCAGCGATGCTGTACGTATTAAATATGCTTCTAAATATGCAGGAAGTTCTAACTATTGGAAAAACGCAATGGGTATGAACGAAGCTATTGCAAAGTTAGGAGTAATAAAGAATAAAGAAGATCTGGAAACCAAATTTGGCGAATGGATTTCAGCTTCCGGCAAGTCTGCAAAATATGGAGAGGTGCTTCCTATGCTAAAAGAAGGATACACATCTACAATGAGAACAAGTGAGATTCAAACCTATTTGTTCGAAACATTTTACAATGGAATAGAAATGGTTCGCTTTGCTAACACCGCATTGTTCGTAAACAAAATGGATGAGGCGGATAAAGCGGAAGAATTGAGAGCTCGCATGACAAATGCTTATAAGGATTACGAACCGTCTCTGGATCGTAAAGTAATGCCTGTATTATTAAAGCTTTATGCAGAACGTGTTCCTGCTGAATACCGACCTGCAATATATGAAACAATCAATAAGAAATTTAAAGGTGACTACGATAAATATGCAGACTGGTTCTTTAAGAACACTAAGCTTACCACTCTTGATGGTGTAGTTGCCCTTATTTCTAATGGAAAAGCAAAAGACGTGGACAAAGACCCAGCAATAGAACTTTCTAAAGCATTGGAACCTTGCCTTAAATTACTACAAAAAGAAGCCGGAGAATATTACACTCAGATAGATAAAGGCGAGCGCTTATTTATGGCAGGGCTAATGGAAATGGAACCGGATAAAACATTCTCTCCTGACGCAAATTTCACCCAACGTCTGAGCTATGGCTCTATTGGAGGTTATAAACCGGCAGACGCTGTCACATACGACTATTATTCTACATCGAAAGGTGTATTGGAAAAAGAAAACCCCAATGATCCTGAATTTGCCGTACAGCAATATATCCTAAACGATCTGAAAGGTGGTGATTTTGGACAATATGCAGATACAGATGGTAAAATGCATGTGAACTTCCTATCCAACAACGACATTACAGGAGGAAACTCGGGTAGCCCTGTATTTAATGGTAAAGCGCAGCTTATAGGCTTGGCTTTTGACGGAAACTGGGAAGCCTTAAGCGGTGACATCGTTTTCGAACCGGAGGTACAACGTACTATTAGCGTAGATATCCGCTATGTACTATACACAATAGATAAAGTGATGAAATGTCCACGACTTATAGAAGAATTGAAAATAATCAAATAAGTCTGAAAGCTTAGGATTATCATAAGAAGCAGAGCTATGAGGGTGTGTTTAGATTTTAACACACCCTCATATTTTTATGTTAATACCCCCATTGAATACCCATCTAAATTTTTAGATAAAAAAAGTTAATTTACGATTGTATTTAAAATTTATTATATAATTTTAAGATCTAAACATGTCATTTGATTCTTGTTGATAAACGACAATCTATACAAAAACTTACTTTTAATCTCCCTTAATATGAAAAATACTTTTATTTTATCAATATTATTCTTTTTATTCTCTTGTAATAATAATGAACTTGAGTTTGAAAAAGAATATGTCATTCAAATTGAATCATACTATAAAATAGAAAACAATGAACTATTATTCGCTGACACCAATACTGACATATTTGTCTACTATGGTATTTATACCAGCGACATAGCTGGATATATCATTGATAAAAATGGTATCCTGACAATTGGAGATAAAAATATATACCCCAACAAACATCATAAAATAAGCAATACAGGCAAATGTGAATTTATATCAGAGCAACCTAATGATAAAATAACTCTCCTCATCATAAGTAATAATTATAAGGATAAGATCTCACAATTTTCATACCCTAACACCAAATCAGACATTAAAATAGAAGTTGTAGTAAATCCATAATCACCTGAAAGACAAAAATTATTGGAATAGTTTACAAAAATGCTTTATTCATTTTACTCAACAAATAATAATCCAATATAGTCATAGCTGCCATAGCCTCAACGATAGGTACAGCACGAGGCAAGACACAAGCATCATGACGCCCACGAGCTTTCAGATCCGTATCTTCACCATCTTTATTTACAGTATTCTGGTGCATCAGAATAGTTGCGACAGGCTTGAAGGCAACTCTAAAATATATATCCTGGCCATTCGAAATTCCTCCCTGAATTCCTCCGGAGTGATTAGTCTGAGTTTTAATCTTCCCGTTATCATTATAAAAGACATCATTGACTTCCGATCCTCGATGATTAACATCGAATCCATCGCCATATTCAAATCCCTTCACCGCATTGATACCCAACATAGCACTACCTAATGCTGCATGAAGTTTTCCAAAGACAGGTTCACCCAGACCAACAGGCACACCTTTAACAACGCAAGTTATCACACCTCCTATTGTGTCTCCTTTTGACTTTACTTCTTCGATAAGAGAAATCATTTCAGATGCTTTTTCCGTATCAGGACAGCGTACCGGAGTAGATTCTATTTGAGATAAATCATATTCATTATATGCTTTTGTCAATCTTATATTACCCACCTGAGATGTATAAGCTACGATGTCCATCTTTAGTTCTTTAAGAGCTAGCTTAGCTAAAGCCCCACCAACGCAACGTGCTATAGTTTCGCGCGCCGACGAGCGCCCCCCTCCCCTATGATCGCGTATACCATACTTCTGGGTGTATGTATAATCAGCGTGAGAAGGACGATATATATCTTTCAAATTATCGTAATCGGAAGAATGTTGATTATTGTTTCTAATAACAAAACCGATTGGAGTCCCTGTTGTTTTACCTTCATAAATCCCCGATAGAAACTCCACCTCATCCGCTTCTTTACGCGGTGTTGTTATCTTAGATTGTCCCGGACGACGACGGTTCAGCTCGTTCTGGATAAAATCCATATCTACAGTTATTCCTGCCGGACAACCGTCTATAACCCCACCTATAGCTGCACCATGAGATTCTCCATAGGAAGTAAGTCTGAAAATATTACCAAATGTATTCATCTAATATAATGTGAATAGGGCTTTGACCCTTCATTGTTCTTATAAATACTAGCGAAATGACAGAGTGAAAACACCATCATTTAATTATTGCACCTTACAAATTTACGGGAAAATATTCAATAATAAGACAAATACACAAAATTAGCTTTATAAACTAAGAGATGTTTATAAAGGGCTTGTAAACTAGAAGCTATTTAATATAAATTAAAATGAAAATTAATATTTAATTACTAAATTTGTAAATTAATTGAACCATAGAATATTCTTTATCGAAAAAAGATAAGTGAAATGAAAGTGAATAAGTTCTATTTCAACCTGACAATACTACTATTTGCGTTTACTTCCCTGAATGCCCAGAATTCAGATAAAATACAGGCTAATAGGGATAGTTTGTTAAACAAAATAACAGATATTGGAAGTAAGCTGAAAGAATTATCAATAAAAGATACAACAATTGGGTTTTCTGCACCTCTAAAGATAGATACTGTTTTTACAAATAGTATCCAAGAAGCAAATTTACAACCTCTCCGAGATGAGAACGGCTTATTGATAATGTCGTCCGAATGGACTCCCTTTTCAAATAATGTTTCGTTTCGAGATACCGTAATTTTTGAACCAGCATTTCTACCTGTTGTTTTTGACGGTAAAATATTACCTACAAATCTAGATTTTACAACCAAGACAGAGGCTGCTGACATTAAAGAGTTTCATCTTATATCTCCTGACAGTACCTTCGCGCCGAAACTAAAACGCATTGAGGAGATACAAAATATGAGGCGTGAATACTATATGGATAACCCTCAAAAAATCAAATTAAATGCTTTGGCATTTAAGGGTAGCACTGTTATTGATGAAAAAGTAGTTGAGCAAAGAAATCCATTTAAGGAACTATTATCTACTGATGATGCTATCAGTATCTTTACTCCTGAGATAGAGAAAATAAGAATCAAACCTGTATTTTGGTTAAGAAACGGTGAACATCGTCTACAACTCACATATAATACATATTCAGAGAGATGGGGAAGTGATAATAATTTCGACCTATTTAGTAATCAAAAATTCAATTTCAATTATAAAAAAAATAAAATTGAATTTAACAACCTTGTAGAATGGAGATTACAGCTAAAACAAATTACATCTGTAGATGATAAAGATAAAGAAGAAAATAAAAATAAAGGGAAAATCAATATTATTGAAGACTATGTTAGAACATATAGCAACTTTGGTGTCAAGGCCTTTAATAAATGGTCCTATTCTGCAAACTTAGAAATGAAAACCCCTATTTTTCAAAAATTTACTAACGACAAGGTTAGAATAAAACAAAGATCTTTTCTTTCTCCATTTGAAGCCAACATGGGGGTTGGTATGCGCTATGCGACAGAAAATGTTTCTAAAAAAAGCAAATACCGAAAATTTAATATAGCTGCCGACTTATCCGTATTATCAGTCAATTATAAATGGGTTCGTGACGATAGCATTCCTGCAACATCATTCGGTATTGAAGAAGGAAAAAGAAGTAATACTGAATTCGGATCTACATTTAACGTAAACTTATCTTATTCTCATAACAGATACACAAAATTCGCATCGCGCGTAAAATATTTTACCAATTATGAAAAAGTGTATGTAGAATGGGAAAGTTCGCTTGACTTTGCTTTGAATAATTATTTTTCAACAACCCTATACTTTTATATGAAATATGACGATGGCATTCCTTATGCTAACAAAAATAACGATAAAACATGGGGATATTTCAATTATAACCAGATGATCAGGTTTGGTCTCACTTATACCTGGTAAAAAAAAGCAAGAGCTAATACACTTAGTATAGCGTAATTAGCCATAATTAGAAAAATAAATTCACATATTTATATCATTTTATTTGGAAGGTAATGGTTTATTCCATACTTTTGCACTCACAATATCGCGGGGTGGAGCAGTGGTAGCTCGCCAGGCTCATAACCTGGAGGTCATCGGTTCGAATCCGGTCTCCGCAACTGAGAATACTGAAAATCCTTTCATAGAAAGGATTTTCTTCATTTTACAATATTCAGCCGGCACAGATACGGTACACATATAAAAAGTACAGTTTGTTCCTTTTTACACTTTCTTACTAATCGGAGAGGGTAAAAAAAAAATGGATACAATTCAAAAAAACGGAAATCCCGCTATAGAAGAAATAAAGGGCTTTTCTTATCCAAAGCTTTATACAGGCAAAATGTGGTATGTCGGGTTCAGGGCATACGATCCTGCGATGAAGAAACTTCGTCAAAAACGTATTAAGCTCAATCATATTGATAAGATTGGCGACCGTCGTAAATATGCTGATGGCCTGATGAAGCGGCTTGTGGTCAAACTGGAGAAAGGGTGGAATCCATGGATTGAAGTGGAAAACGAAAAGGCTTATAAAACATTTACCGAAGCCTGCGAGCATTACCGCAAATATATCAAGAAACTCCTGGATGATGGGGTACTTAGAGAGGATACGCATCGGTCCTACAAATCACAATTGCAGAATATTGAAAACTGGAATAAAAGCAAAACCATCCCCATTGAATATATTTATCAGTTTAACAGGGAGTTTATTTCTGATTTTTTGGACTATATATATGAAGAACTCCAACGCTCCGTTGTAACTAGAAATAACTATCTGTTATTTGCAAGTAACTTCAGTCAGTTCCTTGTCGATAAACAGTATTTAAAATCAAAGCCGTCCGAGGGTATAAATCCCATAAGCACTAAGCGTTTACAGAAAAAGAGAACAATAATAGATGAACATGACATCATACGTCTATGTGATTATCTCTCTAAAGAGAATCGGTATTATTTACTGGCTTGTTATATTCTACACTATTGTTTTGTTCGTCGTAAAGAAATGAGCCTTTTGAAGCTCTCTTATTTCAACATTCAGAATCAAACGTTATTTATTCCGGGAGAAATTGCAAAAAATGGAGACAGTGCAACAGTGACTCTTCCAGAGAAAATCATCCACTTAATGTTAGAACTTCGTATTTTCGATAATCCCGGACACTATTATTTGTTTTCGAAGGATTTCAGACCTGGAACTGAACGGAAGCACGAAAAACAATTTACGGATTACTGGGCTTACCATGTACGTAAGAATCTGAAGTTTCCAGACAGATATCAATTCTACTCATTAAAGGATACCGGTATTACAGATATGTTGCAACGATATGATGTATTGACTGTAAGGGATCAGGCCAGGCATTCAGATATCAAGATGACCGATAAATATACACCGAAAGATCGTATTAAAGCGAATCCTTTAATTATAAAACATGATGGTATGCTTTAAAAATGAAGCAGGATAAAATACTATCCTGCTCACTTCTTTCATCCTTCTAGTAAATCTACCAGTTCGAAATCCTCGGGTTTTTCATCTATCGGTTCATCGAGACGTTTACCATTTATAAAGAATAGTTTTCCTAAATAGACCGAACCTATATAAATATATCCGTCCGATTTTCTACGCCACCCTTTGCCTTCACCCGGATCGGCTAGATCGGGTGTAGGTGAAATTTCCGGTTCAGGTGTATAAGTTGTTTCTGCTTTTTCGATATTTTTCATATTACAATTTCTTTTATTTTATCCCAATAAACTTAGAGCTTTAATTACAGAAGAAGCATTACTCCAATTGGTTGCTGCTTTATAAGACGCAACTAGATTATCCGGTACATAAACGGCTTCAAATAGATTGGAATACCAACCTCCCGGCGAAAAACTTAGTGGCAATACACTATTTTCATTACGTATGATAAGAGTACCGATACAGGCTGTATTTCTATGCCCAGTTGTATGTCCCAGACTCCCTACCACAATAGTACTATTAATATTTTTACCCAAATCTAACTTAGTCCATTTATTAATATAGGTAGCAGTATTGCTTGTCGCACAAATCGGACCTATAGAAGATGTGCCTGTACCACTTGAAATACCATCGCCTATTATAATCTCTATTGGATTAGTATTTCCTACGTTAGCAATACCTGCTTGTCTAAAATTACCCAAAATGCCAATACCTCCTATATTAAGATATCTAAATGATCTATTTGCTTGTAGAGTTATCGCCTGAATCGTAGCCGGTCTAGAAAACCCATTTATATTTACTGTAACCAGATTTGGTAAATTGCCTACCGTCAATCCTGCTAAATAATTTAATGTAAGAGACTTAATAGCCGATCCATGTGGGTAAGTACTTTCGTATGTATCGTCGAAAGCACAATTCTCATCTATAACGATATCCGTATAACCCCTAAGGGCATAGCAATACTGGTAATATATTCCCCAATCAGCATTTACACGCCCTAATACAACCCCTTTTTTACTATTCTCGGAATACCTCCCCGACAGATTCCATTTTTCAATCGTATAACAATTAGTTACAGATTGCGAACTCCATAGCAACGGAGTCTTATCTAAGGTATCCTCTGCACTTTGGTGCACAGTAACCTCCTTCAATTCACTAAGATTTCTCAATGTAGTCTTACCTGTCAATAAGCTAGCTGATTTTAAAGTATCACATAGGTCGACAACAGAAGTACCACCCCAATAATGAGCTTCACTAAATAACTTAGCACCCGAATCGGAAAGTAACCCGGTCGGCAATTCTGCTAATGCCACCTCACTCGGACTGATTTCCCCATCCTTATTAGTATCATAATTAGCGACCATGAGCATTTTAACAATATTGTCTTCAAAATCTATGACTTGTAGCAAGTTTGAATAAGTAATTGTCAGATTTGGAAATGCTATCTTAAACCGATCCAAAGCACCCTGAGTGATCGACTGCAGATGTATCTTTCCGGTCACGATGGCTTTATCTGTCGGAATACCGTTTTCATCTTCTCCGGTCATCGATGCGATGGCATTCAATATAGCCGAATTCGTATCCGAAGCATTGATATCGATCAGCCTGACCTTCGTTAATTTCGAACCTGCTGTATTAATACAATTCTTAACCAGGGCATATCCATCAATACCGGGAACATTGTCTATAATCACCGTATTCACATTTGCATAACCTTCCAGTGTATATACTTCCAAATGAGGCTGGTTTCTTAAAACTATGGCTGCAAACGTAGCAGGCAAGTAGGCTTTTTTCAAAACACCTGACGGTGTAAGAGAAATACCGGTGATGCCGGAGCCTCTGGCTTCGATCTCTTCAAGCGAATAGCATTGGCTGAAATCGAGGGCTTGTTTCAAATCCGGGCAATTCGCCACGTTTACTTTCCGCAGTTTACCATTTGCTCCTGTTCCAAAAGATTTAAGGTTCGTATTCTTATACCCTACAGCCGTACTTCCTACAATTGCATCCTCAAGGGTATAGGCTCTGGAGATATCTATTGTTCCGATATATTTACCGGACAAATCACCCAGTGATTTTATGGCCGAAACCCCATATACGACACATTCAGTATCATTCAGCTGTACACCTGTAGGTGCATCTATCTGATAGGATTCTCCTTTAACACATCTGATTCCTGTTGTCAAATACGAACCGAAAAGGATTCGCACATAACCGGGTTTACACATTGTGACCTTGAAGTTAAGATCAGATGCCAGACCATTCAAATCGGTCGGTGTATACAGACGCATCGATACGGTATCAGTTCTGTGATTTCCGATATTGTATTTACTATCCATATAATCAAACCTTTCTTTAAAGAACCAGGATTCGTAGCGTAGACGGCTTCCCTGCAAGGCATATATGAATTCGCTTGTATATCTATGTATAGGATTTCCACTCGACCAATCGTAGTATCCTTCTACCAATGGATCTATGTACTTAAATTTCCCATCTTTGTTATAAACCAGCTCACACCATTTCAGAGCGTGTTCTTTTTGGAAAACGTCCATTGTTCTTGATAGCGACAGGATTTGTCTTTGTCTTAAATTCTGATACATCGACTTTATTTCTTCGGGATATGCTACCCTGACAAGCCTCCAAAGCTCACTATCCCATCCGTTCCACACGTAAGAAGTATTTACCCGATCCATATCTTCGACATAAGGAGAGAAAGCAGTACGCCCTTCGTTATTGATAGGTCCTAGTGTATCGTTATCATAATCGAGAAAGCAGAATATTTTTTTCCCTGTTCGCCCAACCTTACCATAGGTAGTTACAAATTGATTCTTGGCTCTTTGGTCGGTCATCACGTAATGTTCGGTATGCAGGTAGTAGAACAATAAGTTCTGAACATCGAAATGCAGATCACATTCCGCTTTAAATTTATCGGGATTACCGATACATGATATCACCCATTCCCACAACTCCCTGATGTCGCTTATATCTTCCGAATCCTCGGGATAACGGGCTTCAATATCATCTTTCCAGTTTGAAAAGTCGGCATTTTTCCACAAACAGAGTTTTGAGGTATTGTTCTTAAACTCCCATGACTGGCATCCTGCTGTAAAACCGAACACCTCCAGGGCTGCCTTGTCAAAATTAAGATTACTTTTTCCTCTGAATACAGCCTGTGAAGAAGCTGTCTCTTTACGGAATGACAACACCGCACGTCCATAGATTGTGGCCCTCACTTTCGGGTTTGTTTCCTGGGGCGGGGTAAATATTCCATATTCTTTCAGCATTTGATCCACGAGTTTAGCCATTCCCACATTGTGCATCCCCGAACTTTCGGCAAAATCAACTTTTTCGCAAAGTACACTTGCGGCAATACCTCCTTCTTCGAGTTGATATTTACTCGACTCCAATCCACTTTCCGTATAAGTTACGCCATTCTGGAGCTTTATCTTTTTATTTGTACGTGGATAAAACTGCGAGGAGGTTCCCTGTACATCTACCTGAGCACCTATAGACGTAAATGAATTTGCCGGTCTTTGCCGGTCCTCGAAAATTATATCATTTATTTTTTTATCGCCTTTATAACTAGGTTCATCACCGATATATGTAAGGCAAGGCAAAAACTGAAGTGCTTTATTATAATCGATGTTGCCATAAGCATCTACAATCTGATTTCTGGTATAAACAATCATTTTTTCTTCCAGATTCTCAATATCGAAGATATAATTGCCTAATATCTGATCGAAGTTCAAAGAGTTCTTATACCATCTTATACCATACACTTGCAACTGGCAGGAACGGTTTCCTGTAGACAGCTCAAACGGTTTCTGAGCACTTTGGGTAAAGTTATCGCTGGCAGGATATTGTAATGTTCCCGAGGCTACACCGTCCACGAATAAATAAGCAAGCCTGTTTTCGGATAGCTTTTGAACTACAATCGAAATAGAGATCTTTTCATCACTATTAAATTTTGTTGTCAGGATAGATTGCGCCGATTGTAAAGTCACAGAAGTTGGGGTAAATACAACACCGATACCCGAAAAAACGGACGACATTATTACGGATTGATCGTCTGTCACCTGTTTGGTCGAATATTCAACGGTCAGCGTTGCACCTGTAATGAGGATATCGTTAGTAAAAGGATGGATATCTATTTCAACCTTACTGTCGCCGATCAGTCTCAGACAGTTATTTCCCGCAGCATCTTTCTGCCATCCGTCATCGGCCCACGAGAAGCCGGTGAAGCGTGATGCATGTCCGTTATAATTCCAATTATCACGATCGTTTCCTGAATTGGATTTACCCACAGCAAAAGCTTTATATTCCAGATCGGACAATTCTTCCCGGATATCGAATCCTGATTTATTCACCGTTATGTTCAGCGTTTTGCTTATAGCTCCACAGGTAAACACAATCGCCAACGGACCTTCAGTATTTGCCTGATAGGTAAAGTTCTGTTTTGTCCGTGGAACGGTCAGTTGAGAAACTAATTGTCCGTTGACTCGTATGGTAACACCGGCTGTAGGGCCTGCCGGATTATAGATTAAGAAAGGGATATCGATCATTGAGAATTGTTCTACCTCTGTTTTATTATAAGACAGGGCTATTACAGGCTTATTGGCCGCAGCATCGGCATAGATAAACTCATAATACAATTCGTTACTTGTCAATGCACTGCCGGCAACTGTACTTTCAGCAATAGCCCTGATCGTATGGCTGCCGTTTGTCAATCCGGTAAGGTTTTTGGTCATTTGACGCCCTGAGGTTTCGGTTTGATCAGGACTTAGTTCGGTACCATCGAGAAAGAAACGGATCGTTTTATTGCCTATTCCTATCGGGGTATAGCGGAACAATACAGGATTGGTATTGTAAACGGTATCATCGGCAAAGGTCGATGTCAGGGATAAAGCCGCTACCTGGATATTCCAGGTTACTTTTTTGGCAGTACCTTCATTGTCGATTACACGCACAACCACGATATTCGAACCCAGAAATATCAATCCTTTCAGATTGAATGTATTTTCACCTTGGTTAGCAGCTCCATTGGCGACGTTTATGCCATTTACGCTGATGGAATAAGTACCGGGTCCTGTAGCATCTCCACTGCCCCTTTCTATAGAAGTAAAATCGTATTTTATAAATACATCCTTATCTTCTCCTACTGTCATGGTCGATAATCCGACAATACGCAATTTCATCAGGACTCCATCCGTTGAACCGCCACCGCCACCCTCAGGCAATTGTATTCCGTCATTAATACGTTCACCGGATGATGTTATCAGATATAACTTGTTATCATCATCCAGATCGAAGTCACTGGGTATCTTTTCCGTTTTGGTATCAATCCGGATAATGTTGTTCTTTAGTGATTCGATATCCGTTGTTATACCCTTGAGTTCGGATTCGCTAACAAAGCTTCTCCAGCTGCCGTCATTATTCCATGAGCCGAGCGAATCACCGTTGAACTGATCCAGTACCCATACCCCGGAGGCAAGCTGATAGGTGATCACCTGACCTTTTTTGCGATCATCAACAGGTAGCGCAATACGTGCTGCCTGCTTGGATGTGTAATCGTATTTATCATTGATCTCAGATACATTAGGAACACCACCGCTACTCTTAGGCAGTTCAATGCCTGTGCCGATTGTATTCTCTCCGGACTTGAGCCATAGCTTATTGTCCTGATCGACATACAGGCCGTCGGCTTTTTTCTTGAGCTCAGCTTCAAAATCGGTCGGAGTGATTGCTTTGCCATCTTTGGAATAGGCAACAAAATCACCGGCATCATTTGTTTTGTCCGCTTTATCTGATATATCTACAGTACCATCAGAGGTACGTACGACTTTTCCGGTTTCGTTTACTTCATCCGCTTTATTTTCAAGTTCTTCCTCTATCAGCTCATAGTTGTCACGGGTGATCTGAGTAAATTTTTCACCTTTAGTTGCCGGGTTTCCGTTAGGATCTTTGGTTGAATAGACCGGCTGGAGTCCTATTTTACTTGTAAATTTTTTTGCCATATTTTATTTTATTCTGCATAGAATGGATAATCATCATCATAAATAAAGCCATCAGCTTCGATCTCGGGGCTACCGGGAGCCGTAAGATTTTGGAATGTGGCCGTCGAATATTCCAGAACGATATCTGGTGATTCATAAATGTCTTCTGTGGCGAAACGGATCGTTAATGCAATTGATTTAGGTGTTGTATTTACTTTCAAAAGTTCAAATTTCTCTGCAGTAACATGACATCTATTGTTAACCTCATTGTAGCTTATTCCAGAATCTATGTAATAGATCTCGTCACTTTTCAATAGATCTTTCAATAGTGCAATTTCATCTTTATTCTTATATCCGGTTTCTACTTTTACACCTTCTTTGGAGGCTAATCTGTCACGTAATTCTTCATAGTATCCGTCTTGATGGGGAGTAAGCCATGTCCTTTCTTCTGAAAATTGAGATGTAAAAAGGGAAGATCCTGTTATTTCAATTTGTTCATAAGCACCTAATGAATTTCTAAAACGAAGGACCACATGTTCTTCAGCGATTTGGCTAGGTGTTATTGTTATATTGAAAATAGATTTACCGTCGACATGTACAGCAATGAAAGCCGGTAGTTCGTTATAAAGGCTGACAAACATGTTTCGGATTGTTTCTATATTCATTGAACAGACAGAATCTTTCACTTTTGAAGGCAAAGTTATTACACGTCCATTGGAAGATATAAAGGAAATGGGGTTGCCCGGATGAAGGAAAACAAAAGGATAGAGTTCTCTTTCTCGCAGGCGGATACTATTATGATTGGTTCTGGTAGTAAACAGGAACTGTCTTTTTTCTAAGCTATTAAGCCTGTAATCGAACATATCCAAGCCCCACGATTTAAGAAGGGTGTAATTCTTATTACTTACTCCCCCTCTATAGGCATAGCCTTCAAAGATACCACCGGAATACCCGTCGATAGTTATTCGGTAATGGATTCTAAAGTTATTCACCAATGATGTGATTGAACCTTTTGACGACTCAAAATAGGTATTCAGAATATCGGATACATCAAACTCGCCCTCCGAAAGGAATTGTGTCTTTGGTGTGTATGGTGTAATAGACAAGGTTATTTCCGGTTCCGATTCTACTTCCATTATCAAATTAATATCATCGGCCGTGTTAGCCATTACTTTTATTATGATGGGATTGCCGGTAAAACAATGTTTTCTGGGATATGTGACATCGGTAATCATTCTGCCTCTTTTGGTTTCACTTTAAGAATGGTTGTACGCTCTACCCTCATGAATGAATAGTCGCAATAAGTATTTAAAAAGACAGCTCTGCCTGAAGAATTGACACTCATAAAATCATTAAATTCGGAAACAGTCGAAGCTTCATTTCCGGGCAATGTCTTATATATTTCAAAGAGCCGGTCCATACCGGATATATCTTCAGTACTTACAATATCTCTCATTTTTCTATCGTTTTATTTTAATCAGAATAAAGGTGCAGAACAGGGCTATACTAACAAAAATGCCTATCCACAGCCAGTCTGAACCTTGTATTAAGCGTGAATCGGTCGTTGACTGAAGCTGCTCTGTCTCGTTCTCCTTTACAGTAGTTTTCTGCGTACTATCAGCTTTTTGCTCAGTCAGGGATATAGCAGATGATCCTGTATGGCGAACAGCCAGGCCTTCTTGTCGAGTATCCCGCCCTTCTTCTTGTATTTTTTGTATTGTTCCGTCAGGTCGATACCAGGTTGTTCGAATATATTGTTTTTCGGTGGTGGTATTCGATATACTGTCACGGGTGTTGGTTGTGATGCCCGTACTGTCTTTCGATTGGGAAGAAACAATACTTTCTGTTTGCGATTCAAACTCAGAAACCTTGTTAAGGTTCTTATTACTCCGGCATGCGATAAGAGTAAATAAAATGATAAAAGATATAAGAACATGAATTTTCATTTTGAGAGTTTTTGAGTTATATAATTCTCACAATCTTCGATAGAGTCTACAATCCTGTCTTCAATACGTTTACAGAATTTCGGATCTTCAAGTAATGAAAGATCTTCCCTGTTGTCCTGAAATCCACATTCGATCAAGAGGGCCGAGTAGTCACCCATCAGGACGGTGAAGTCATTTTCAAAGTCTCGATCGAGGTAGGTGGGGGAATAGATCCTGCGTTGAACTTCAGGCATCCATTCCTGTATTCGCTGAATAAAATAGTCAGCAAATATATCGGAGGTTGTACGCCCTTTCGATGTCCATACGCTAACACCTCTGGCTTGCCTCCATTCGGGGGTTACACCTGAAGCATCGTTATGCAGGGACACTAACAACGGAACCAGATCGGGATGTTGTTTGCCCAACTGAGTCGCTACATTTTTACGTTTGGTCAGGCCAATTTCGGCATCTGTAGTATTTGTCCAAACTACAGTGTATCCGCAAGCTGTAAGCAATAGTTCTATTTGCTTGAGCCTTTCTCGTGACCATCTGTATTCACGATGACGGCCATCAGGCGAACGTTTACCTTCTACTTCTTCACCGTGTGCCGGATCCAGGATTATCAGGAGTCTTTTCATTTGATTTATTTTTAAAATATTCATTCAGATATTTGATTTTTTCCACGAATTTTACTGAAGCAACCCAGTAGAGAAGGGAAACGACTTGGTTTTTGGGCTGTATAATATTCCAATTGCGTAAAATGTTTGTTCCATAGAAATAGATCACTACCCATGTTATCCACGAAGTAAAATTGATGACGGACTGATGCTCCAGGTGCATTTTCTTACCAATTCCGAAAGTCATAAATAGCAAAAGCATGAAGCCCGCGACATACCAGATTGATTGGAATGCTTTCTTTAAACTGAAATCGCTGCCTTGTACAAGGTCGGAAATGAGTCCATACAAAAAATTGAGAATAAACAAGACAAACACCACGAGAAGAAAATCGTGTATCGGGTTGAAGAAGCTTGTAAATGAAGTTACAATCAATACCCAAATACCTTTCAAAACAGAGGATATCGCTTCTAACAATTTCTCAAAAAAGGAGATAATTCGGTGCATAACTTTTGTTTTTTATTCAAAAGTCAAGCTTTCGAGCTGAAAACGAAAGGACAAAAAAAGCCGTGCAGATTTGCACGGCTTTTCAAATATCGTAATATGTTTTAATCAGGTAGTAAGACTGATATCATCTCTGATAGACGGCGATAAGCGAGTTCTTTTTCTTCGGGTGTCGATTTCTCACTGTAGAGAATATCGAGCAGACTTTGTGCTTCACTTTGTGTCATGGTTATTAAAATTCTAAAGGTGAAACAATTTCATTCAACTTTCTCACATTTCTCATAGCTTGTAAAGTATCTTCTGCAGGTACTGTTTCATTTTCTATTTTCATAATATAAGACTCCAACTGATAAAACAGATCGATAACATCACTATAATTCTGTTGAATATAACTCAATGCCTTAATGGAATTTTCTGATAATTGAATTGATCTAGAACTCATCCTATACCTCCTTCCATAACAGGGTCGAATGCCTGTAAATGCAGTGTGGCGCAAATACCGTTCGCAATAAAAACAAAGAGAGTTTCACCGTCGCCGATGTGCATCTGTGCATCCAACTTTTGGCCGGCTGCCATTTCCTTGAGTGTAAAGTTTACTGTTTTCTGAGCTTTCCGAAGGGATAATTCTCCTTGCCTTGCTAAGGTTAGCTCTGTGGTTTCTTTTGTTTTTTCTGTTTTCATAACTTGTAATTGTTTGACGTTTTAGGCAGAAAAAAGAACGGCTGCCATGTTCCGTGTCGTCAAACAATTACAAGTTAACGGTAGAACCGAAAAAATGTTGGAACAGGCAACCGCCTTTATATAAATATCTTAAAATACAGGCATAAAAAAAGCCTAAAATTAGGCAGAACCTTAGCCTACCACTAACTTATAAATTGTTTGACACTACAAATATATGGAAAAAGTAGATAAAATGTTGGGAAATAGTAATAATTATTCGTGAACAGGAAATAATTATTCGTGATTATTATTTTTTTTATATAAAATCTTTTGTTATAGGTATACTTCTGATGGGAAATAAAAAAAGCGAGAAAATCTCGCTTTTTTATATTTCTTATTTCTTTATAGCCATTCCAGTTATAATATAACCTGGTCCATAATATGTATCAGGAGATATTTGCATTGATGACACCTGAGAAATCTTAAGATTTATAATACCGTTTGCCCCGACATCAGACAATTGGTTAGATAATTTTTTGAGTGCATCATCTATTGTTGCTGATGTGTATTCTACAGTACGTTTATTTTTCTGAATGTATATATCTGAGTCCAAATATTGTTCTTTTTTTACAGCTTTTGATTTGTCTTTATCTTCTCCAGCTCTTATTTCTATATACACACTGCCAATAGCTGTATAATCAAAATTTACAGAATTGGATTCGGTTACAAATAAACCTTTCTTTATTAATGGTGTATAATCCCAAAAATCGACTGCTTCAAATGATTTAAACTTAACAGTAACACATGAAGAAATAATAAAAAGGATAAATAATAATGATAGTAATACTTTTTTCATAATTTTATTCTACAATATTTATACTAGGTACTTTTTGATAAACCTCTCTTTTCCTTAAATATGGATCATAATATTCTATAGTTTCATTAGTTATTGAGTAAAGATCTATCTCTCCACCATAGACAGCCTGATTGCCATGGCTATCTTTACTATAATAGTCATAGTAAACTTTTAAAGCTCCGGTCGAAGTCCTACCTACTTGGGCATTAAAAACGTTATTAGTCGATATAACTTTATAAATTCCATCCTTATAACTTTCTATTGCATGAAAAGTTGCTGTCTTGTCTGAACGGTAAATATCTATAGTATTACCGGAATAGGATTGCCCATCAAAAGTGGGTACCCATATTCCAATTAAATACTCATTGTATCTTTTTATTATATCTTCATCTGTCTCTTCCTTATCACTGTCACATGCAAAAAGAAAACAAAAAAGTAAAAGAATAGAATAGTTTTTCATAAAATAGTTTTGTTAATATTAAGGTGTAAATATAGCATAATTTTAACATTTCAGGCTAAATGTTTTTATTTTTCATGTTTTAATATCGAGTGGATCCCAATATAAGCGAACTGTTCGGAACTCTACTTTATTAATTCTCACACCATCCTCTTTAATTGTATATTCTAATTGTTCCGGAAGAAGATATTGTCCATCGATAAAGACTAGTTCATCCATACGGAAATTTATAATATCGAGTACTGTGAAATTTAAATCGTATGTAAGCTTGTTAAAAGAATGTTTTAGGACATCGTCGTAATCTTTCCAAAAACGTTGGTATAATCCATTCTCACCTCCAAAAGTTAGATCGAGTTCACCTACTATATTGCCATCGATATCAAAACGGTGCATTGTACCTATCCCCTTTGTATATAATGCAGCCATAAGAGAACAACTACCGGGATCTTCTTCTTTGTGGGTAATAGATTCTGAACCGCTTTCGCTTGTTACAATAATCTTTAAAGATGTATTCATATGCCGACGCTCACCTATGTATAAAAAAGGAAGATTTGGACCATAGTCAGATGAATACACACCCCCACCCCCAGAATATAAAACCGCACCATACATAAAAGGCACACACTGCATACCTGAAGTAGGTTCTTCGTATTCAGTATCTTCACCTTCAAGATAATAATCGAACAAAGCCTTGGTTACATAACGAAAAGACCTCACATTTTTATTCTGATTGCTACTCCAATATTCATAACATTCATATATCGCACAATATTTCCGAATCAGATAAAATCCAAGATCATAATCTTCTTCTTTCCATCCCCTGCCGGGCAAATCATTCATTGATCTTATAATCTTGCCATAATCTCTCTCAAATTTCTGATAAGTATCTACAGATGATTCTGTAAAATCTATTTCCCTCTTGTAGCAAAGTTTCAGTTGTTTAGGTGTTACATAATCTATAGTAGGCTCACCGGCTACTTTGTCAGTATAGTTTCTGCGAGGATTACTATTTAGTACATCTTTCCAAAAAACAGGAATAACAAATTTGAGGTCTTCAGAAACAAAAAATTCACAACCGAATCTTTGGCGAACCGTCTCCAGATATTCGTGTATAGTACATGTGGGTACTAGCTGCGAATAATCGACAACACCCTTAACCAAAGCATCGGCCGTATTGTTGATTAATACCATTCGGCATAAGTCCGGATCTGTATCGAAAATTGACGTTCGTAGTTCATAACCGAAATAATTGAAAATTTGGTGCAATATAAAATTTTCCTTCAGAAAGGGTGTTATGCCATAGCCTTTCGGCACGTCGTATTCTTCACCGCCATTCTTCACCTTAAAGGGCCTTCTACCCCTGAATACAGCATATTTGTTTCCATTAAGGTCAATATCCTGCATATCGTCAAAATTACTTCCTTGTGACCAGGTCATCTTTTCGTTCAACAAATTGTAGACAGTCACTTCGAACTGTTCTGATCTCGTTTCATACGTGTGTTTATAATTATCTGTTCCGACAGGAAAGAGATAAAAATCAGGATCTGCTATTTGACCTAACATAACAAGTTCCATATACTTGATCATCCTATCCATAGGATCTGAAATTGTCTGATTTGGTATAGAGAAAGAAGCTGCTTCTCTTTTTATTTGAAAGGCGGCAGTCATACTTACCTCTTGCATCTTTGTATACATCTGAGCTTCATTAAGTAAAATAACAGATTCTATACCATCATCTTTATTATAAGACAAAATTTCCAATATAGCTCGCTTTTGCATGACACTGGCCTCGATTGTAACAGGAGTTTTTTTTCGGAGTTTATATGATCTGTCGATCCTGTTTGGAAATCCAAGATTTTTCAGATTTTGAGGTGATGCCGGGAGTGACATCGGCAATGACATTGAACCTTGATCTGTGAGCAACGGGTTTGTTATCTGTATGTTCAATTCAAAATCAGGAGCCAAATCGAGTGGCTCATAGTTATTAACAAGTACTTTCATTTTCTTTTACCTAGATTACGTGCATTATCTACTGTTTTTTTCTTTTTCTCAAAATCGTAAATATTGAAGTCAAGCTCTTTGTCACGAACCTCTTTCATCGTTTTCACTAATTCATGTAAAATATCAACTGGTATAATTACTCCATCATTGGTTACTGGTACTTGAGAAGTATTTATATTCTCATAATTACCTGAAGCCCTTTGCTGAACAGTTCCGGCTCTCACATCATTAATAGCCTTTACGATATATGGATAATTCATATGTTTTTGAAGTGCTTTAAGATCAGGACTCGAAACGACTAGCTCACCGCCATCTTCGGCTATAAGGGTAGGCTGTGTTACTATTCCGGTCTTTGGACTGCCAGCAAAAGGGACATTTCTGTATAGTTTACCATCATCAGCTCCAATTACGTCATATTTACCTGCAGCCTGCTGACTGACCACCCTTTTTTGTGTAGTTGTAGAGCTTGAAGAAGACGTTGATACAGAATTTTTTTTACCTAGCATCCCTTTCAATGCTGTTTTAGCTACAGTCATTGCCGCCATGATTGCACCTGTGAGTACAGCAGCCGTTGCAATACCAGCAAAACTTTTAGATGAGATCTCCTTTGCTGTTGTCTGAGCGATCGCTCCTACACCTACAGCGGTAACTTTTGCTATTTCAGCTGATATTATTTGCGAAAGTACATCGAAAAGTATATCTATGGCTGTATCGGCAAATGCAGCAAGGAGGTTTTCCTGATTATTGATAGCATTACCTAATGAGTTCCCCATCGACTCTCCGTATTGGGCAAATTGCTGTGTACGGCGTTTGTATTCATTTACATATAATTGGGTTAGGGAAAGTTCATCGGAGCGCTGCTTTTGCATCAACTTAGTTACGTCAAGACCAGCCTTTTGACGGGCAGCAATTTCTTCACGTATCAGTGCTATACGTTTACGCTGAAGCTCTACTTCTGCATTAAAAGCATTTTCTCCGGAAAGTGCTCCTATTCCGGTGAGAACAGAAACACGCTGTTCTTCGGCTGTTATTTCCTGTTGAAGTTGTTCTTTACGTGAGGTAAAAGATTCTTCAAACTCTTCTTCCGATGCCGCTTTCTTTTTGGCTTTATCATCTTTCCGGATTTGAACAAGATTGTCATTATGTTGCTTCTCCAGTAATTCAAGGGCTTCAAGCTGATCTTTGGTCAGATTCTCACGATCTATACCATATAGACCAGCTTCACGAAGCCTGTTTTCAAAAGTCAACTTTTCTTTTTTCTCAGGATCAGCATCAAGTATAATTTGTTCGACTGCCTTTTGATGTTTCAAAGTTTCATCCAGTTGCTTATTCTGAACGTCGGAAATTTGCTTCTGAATATCGGAACGCAGGGCTTTATCGGATACTTTTTCCAAATATTCGGTAAGAGCCTGCTCTTGTAGAATATAATAAGCCTGACTTTGTGCGAAAATCTGTGAATTAAATTCTGATTCGGAATCGATCTCTCCGCTTTGATACTTCTTTTTTATGTCATGTAATCTATCTTGATGTTTTGTTTCAAGATTTTCCAGAATCAGATCGAGTTCTTTTTTCTGTTTGGCAACAAGGTCTTTGTCCGGGTCTACCGGTGGTATTTTGTCGCCGCCACCGTCATCGTTATCGTCACCATCTCCAATTATATTTTGAACTTCTGTAGCTTGAGATATTAATCCTTTGAATTGATTTTCAACTGACTTAATTTCTTTTCCAGCACGAGTTATGTTTGATGTTAGCGATTCTATTTCAATATTTAATATATCTCCAAAGAAGTTTGACTTGTATTTATAGTCAATACTTTTTTTGAGTCCGGCAAAGGCATCTAAGTGATCCTTAATTTTCTTATTCAGATCGAGACGGTTATTTTCCCAACCTTTATTTGTTGTAAAATCGGTTATGATTTTATTAATATTTGCCTGGAGATCACTAGCCATATCATCAGACAAGGATAATTGCTTTTGAACATTTTTAATTACCGAACTTACGCCGTCACGCTGATCTTCTATTGATTTTTCTAAAATTTTACTTGAGGCAGCATTTTTTATTTTGAGTGCAATTTGTTCTCTCAACTTATCATTTACCTGTTGATGTGCCAGGGATATATTTATAATCTCACCTTTTTCATTGATTAAATTTCTTATATAAGGTCCGTACTGACTGATTATTTTATTGCGGATTTTTCTGAACTCTTCACTTTCCGGATTTGCACTTTTCAAAGCATAAAAAAGCCGGTTCACTTCGCTTTGTTCCTTAGCCAATTCTCCGTTAAATTGCTGTGTCGCCTCTTTTATTGCTTTTTGAGCTGTAATAACCTGGGACGTTTTATAGAATAAGTAAGCCATTGCTGCAGCAAGAGCCATAATTAGTGCAGTAGCTAATCCGGCAGGATTTAATTTCGTGGCTGTATTAAATGCTTGCATTTCAATACGAGCTTTAGTAATGTTGCCGGTAAGAAGAAATTTAGCTGCAGAAAACAACGAGGTAACGGCTGTATAAGCTCTGGTTATTAAAGAACCATTTTGCAACGTCGAGTTGTACAAAGTCTGTGCTGCAGTTGATTGAGTAGATGCAAGAGCAATCTGTATGCGTCTCAACCTGCCAATAGTAAGAATACCGTTATAAACGGTTTCTATACCTGCAGCAGTTTTTACACCGGCAATATATAAACCGTACACCACAGTCAAATACAGTAGATATTTGCCGTATTTTTCAAAGAAAGATATAACTGTAGGTAATGCCTTGATTAAATATGTAGTCCATTTCGTAGAAGTAAGGAGTACCGGGTTTAGAGTCTCACCGAGTTCCAGGGAAGCATCTTTGAAATTTTTTCGTGCTTTCTCCAGCTGGGCATTCAGGTTATTATTCTTGATGCTGTATTCGTCGGTAATAGAAGTTCCGGCAACGAAAGCTTTATTCGATATTTCCTGAGCAGTATTCACCTTGTCAATATTGGAAGCTAAGGCAGACAATACACCGACAGCACGTGCACCATCCAGTCCCATATCTTTGAATACAGGGATAAGAGCCTGAAAACCGCCTTTCTCGGATAGAGCCGTAAGAACTTGTTTAATCGCTGCGTTAGTGTCAGTCTGCAAAAGCTGATTGAACGCTTTTACTTCAAGCCCGGCAAGTTTCGCAAACTTGGACGGTTCGCCCATCAGCTTCATGATGAAATTCTGTAAAGCTGTTGCAGACATTTCAACGGACTGTCCGGACTGATCGAGAGCCGAAGCATAGCCAAGAATATTCTGTATGGATATACCGGCTTGAGAAGCCACACCGCCGAGCCGTTGAGTGAAGCTTACCATATAGGCTTCAGACGCAGTGGAAGTCATACCAAGATCGTTTATAGCCGAACCGATAGCAAGCATCTTGCCTTTCAGGTCCATATTTTCAAGTTCTTTGGTAGAAAGCTTGTAAACATCGGTCATTTTACCGATATTTTTGATTGCACCTTCGCCCAGGTCTTCACCCAGAGCAACGTTAATCTGGTTTCCGGCTTCGACAAAATCAAGAATATCTTTAGACGCATTTATACCGAGCTTACCGGCATCACGTGCCAGGTTATTAAGCTCTTCACGTGCAGTCCGGGTATCCATTTGTTTAAACGACTCATTCAGATCAACGACTTCATCACGTGTAAGATTGGTTGTTTTCATCACGTCTGCATAGACATCATCCATCTTTGCAACGTCTTCGGATAATTTACGGAGAGTAAATGATAGACCTGTAATACCGGCAACAATAGATGTAACGATACCAAAATATTTATTGAAGCCGCCAGCAGCACGGCTCCACATAGATTCATTTTCACTTAATGTTCCGTTCTGTTCTTTCTTTACGATACTTAGTTGCTTTTCTACGGCAATTAATGCCTGTACTTTCGCTTTATATTCTTCAGTACCTTGTGCAACGTTCTTAAGTGAACGTGTCAGTTCTTTTTTGAGGGCTTCCAGTTCACCACGGGTAGCGCCTGAAAGATTCTTCAGAACACGTTCCGTATCTTTCAGTTTAGCCTGGTATCTGTCATAGGATGCGGTGAGTTTTCTAAGCTCGTCTTCGGCTTTTTTATATTCCGGAGAACCCTTTTTTCCTTGCGCATTGAGTTCTTCCAGTTTTTGTTTAACCTTTTCGATACGGTTGGCAAAATCCGATGATTTCTTCATAGCATCGGAATTGTCGATGTAAATTTTTATACTTCTGTTTAAATCCTTTGCCATAACTATTTATCAATGTAAATGCGTGATGCGTCCATAAATAAGGTTACAGAATAGCCAGCTACTAAATCTGCTAATTGAGGAAGTTCCTGGTCAATGACAGGATCGAACCATTCAATCGGTTTACGGTTGCCGGTTCCCATCTTTGCGAGGCTCGACAGCTGTGTAGTCTTCTGTTCTCCATACTGATTGTACCACTTAGAGCCTTTATATCCGCCTTGTCCGCGTCCGGCTCCTTTGTGGATGTGAATACCTTCACGCACAAAGGAGAAGCCGATGCGGTTTGCTTCTTTCACACCGTATTTATTGTCGTAATAAACATTTGGGTTTATACTGTCCGACAATTTACGGTCTTCTCTTACCATCATACGGACATTCGCTTTCAGGCGGCGTGTCGTGTTGATGCTCCAACCGGATACGTCTTTATTAAATTGCTCTACGCTGTCTTTATCTTGGCGACGTGCGAATTTATCGGCTTCAGACATACTTTCTAAGGAAATCTCAAACGGTAAATGATGTAGGTTTGCCTTTGGTTTCCTGCGGGATGAGAGCAACTGTTCGCTCAGTCTTTTCATTATACCCATAGCTCTGGATTTATATTGTAGTTAATGCCCTGGTCGAACGAAAAACCTACAAGAATGCCGTAGTAATTATTTCCAATAGGGCCGAAGCCTTTCAACTGGAAGCTGCCGGGATCTAGCAATTCCATACCGGCTTTGTAGTCCTGAGCATCTTGCATCATCTGAGCAATAACTTGCATGGCAATGGCTTTGCAATGCTGTTGTGCCTTAAAAATAGTGCTGGAATCATCAGAGAGGGTTTTCTCCACAATGGCAAACTTGTATGTAGGTTGCTCCATCAGGGAGTCGGAGTTTTTCCAACCGAAAGCGGATTCACTACCGTCAATAGCAATGAAAAGGATTCCGCTTGTGTCAGAAAGCCGTGCTTCAAGAGTCTCCAGTTCATCCTGTTCGGTAGCTTCAAAGAATTGCTTTTTATCTTCGCTGTGTTGGATAGGTTTCAGTTTGCGTGCGATAGCTTCGCAATACTGATAATGATTGTACTTTCCGTTATCCATAAGTGACTAATTTATGGATACAAAAAAAGCCCGCCGGAGCGAGCTTCTAAAGGACAAGAATATAGAATCAGTTTTCTTTTTCTTCCCGGTATAAGGTTATGTTTTTACCATCAAAATAAGCATAAGGCAAAACATCGTTATTCTCATACTTGAGTGATATAAGGAGCTTTGCTTTCTTATTAACCTTATACCCTTTATACGCATTTTGTATATCACAATAATATTTCAGACTTTCACAAAAATTTATTTGCTTTTCACCTTCAGGATATAAAGCCCAAAGATTATCAAGCATCGCCACTTGATAATTTTTCGTATCGATAAGCATAAACTTGCTTTCGATCAGCTTCTCCACTGCAGAAATTTTTGTTGTAGCCTTCTGATTGTTATATGCTTTTCTTTTTTGTCTGAAATATGCTATAATTCCCATGCTTATAATGATTTATTATACCAAAAGTAACAAAATTAATTCAGATAGGCGGCGATAAGCGAGTTCTTTTTCTTCCGGTGTCGATTTCTCGCTGTAGAGAATATCGAGCAGGCTTTGTGCTTCTGTTTTATCCATTGTTGTCGCATTTAAAACTATGGCAAAAGAAAGCGGTTGCCATACCCGTTGCGACAACAATTATGAACAGCTAGCTGTTTCATGTTACGGATAGACAACCGCCTATAGTGCATAAAAATCAAAAGCGGGAACAGCTCCCAATGATAGGGAGCAATTCCAGCTAGCTGTTTAAAAAACATAATAATTGTCGCGATGCAAAGATTGCAAGAATTTTTGAATTATTCTATCGGAAGATAAGAAATAAAATGAAAAAGCCCGAACTATAAAAGTCCGGGCTGCTCATTGTGAAAACGTTAATCGTCAAATAAACATTAGAGATCCACAACTCGCAATTCATCTGCTAACTTATGTAAGGCGTTAGCTATTTTTTGAGATTGTTCCGGACGTGGTTTGCTTTCACCCGAAGCATAACGCTGCAGCTGACGTTCATTTATACCTGTAAGGCGATGCAGCGCAGTATTTGTAAATATACCCTTATAATGAGTTAATAAACTTTGCGGATCGAATTTATATACCAGTTCATAGTCTTTATCGAAGGGAGCCGGTATATCTTCTCCATCTTCGCGCATACATTCCAAATGAAATTCTACTGCCGATTTCATTTCTTTTTTCAATTCATCAAATGTTTCGCCTGTTGCTACGGCGATACCGTCGCCTATATCGACGCTAGCCGAATAATTATTTTCTGTTATTCCTACTGTTACAATAATATTTTCCATTGCTCTTTTAGTTTTATGCAGGGCTTATTTCAGCCCTGCTTGTCTTAAAATACTGTTTGCCGTGTTGGGGTCTAAGTCATCGCTTAGCTTACCCGGAATCGTGACACGGCCTTTCTTTGTCGGATGCTTAAAGTGTCGGTGGCTGCCTTTCTGTGCTACAAGATACCAATCGTCACCTTCCACATAGTTGATCATTTCTCGTACTTTCCAAATTTTCATAGACCTCTTTTGTTTATTTGACTATACAAATATAGTTGTAATTTTACAACTATGCAAATAAAAAAGTACTTATTTTACAACTATTTTCAAAAAAAGTGCGAGCAGCTCTGCTCACACTTTCTCAATAAACAAACAACCTTAATAAAACTACAAAAAACAAACAACTATTCTTTTTTCCTTAACTTCTCGCTTTCTTCGGCTGCAATCTGCATAGTATATAGAGCCTCGTATAAATCAGCGTTTCGTACTTCTTTTTTCTTAGTTACGTCATTTTTAGCCAACGCATCTACTATTCTCATCTGACCGTCTGCTAGATCGGAAGAGCCGACACCGGAGAACACCAGAGGGAACCGTTCCTGAATGAACGCCATACACCCCATGTAAAACCAAACAATTGCGGTCTTCTTTTTGTTCGGGATCAGAAAAGACAATTGGGAAGGTTTACCTTTCTTTCGCCTGTAAAGGGAAGAGATAAACTCATTCACTTTTTTCTCTGAACCGGCGGCATCAGCCTGAGCAATCTGCAGCTCCATGAATTGTTGATATGTATAGTCTGTCAATCCGTCGGCGGGACCATACAGTCTAACCCATCCGATACGGATTACAGGAAACGGATTCTTTACAAGTAACGGATTTATCCGGATTCCGTCTTCAGTCTCAAGGAATAAAAAATCAAAGATTTCACTTATGGCATACAATTCATCTGCAGACAGGTCAAAATAATTTTTACCTACTTTAAGCCGAAAACTGTCATCTGTGTTTCTTTTTCCTATCCGTGCCTTCAGGCAGAAAAGAAACATCTTGAGCTTTATCTCTTCCGCGGATATATTTTTATTTACCAGTCCGATAAGGAAGAGCAACTGTCCGGCGGTTAGTTCGTCCCATTCACCGGGTAGAATATAAGAATATTCCGTTTGGCTTTCATCCATAAACTTTAAATTTCTCATGTAATCGCAGAAAAGATTTTTTTACCTTCATTACTCCACTCCAATTTACCCGAAGTATTCCCGAAGCCAAGTTCCGGAAGCATTGAAATAATTTGTTCTTGCCAGTAAAGTGCCTGTGTTGTATAATAATTCGGATTATTGTCCGATTCGTCCTTGTATAAAGGTCTGATTATCGCTTTATATTCCGGATTGTTATGTCTTGATCGTTGCACTCTTGTATTCTGGCTAGTGTGCAGTTCACCGACTTTAGAACCTATATATGCTCTCACTTTTTTCAGAAGTGAAGCCGCTTTCTGTTTATTTTCATCCGTAGAATCAATAATAAACTTCTCTATGTCGTCAGTAATAAAGTCGGTCACTTCCGATTCTTCAATACGGATGATCAGTTGCCTGAGTTTTTCAAACGTCAGGCGGCTATATTCAATATCAATCAGTCCGGCATCTTGGAATACTGCTGCAGACGGGAAATATTTTGTACGGCAATTTTGGTAATACTTACTTTCTTTCCATTCCGGGAAAGAAGAAATATTCGTATCTAAATACTCAAGTAGAAACTCAAGGTTTTTCCAAGATCTTTCAAGCAGGCTGTTTGCAGCTTTCGCAATTTTGGCATCCGAAGCCGGCGCAAGTTTTTCCGTTTTAGTTACAGTATGTCCGCTGTCACCGGTGTTGATACTCAATTCATCGGTTGATAGCATAACGGCATACGGGCCTAAAACACGCCGTGCCATTGGTAGGATCTTGATATATTTTGCGTCTTCATCTGTCGTACCGGATGAATCAACGGACTCCAGTTTATCAATAAGTTTGGAACCCAGATAATGAAGCAAAAAATGATCGCGGGCATCATTCAGGAACATCACAAAATTTGCGAACGGTGCATCTTTATTGACTCTGACCGTTTCCCTTAACTGTTCTATTGAGTTGATAATAGCCATACAATTACATTTTTTGATTACCGATGCTCTTTTCAGCTCCGGTGTTTTTATCCAGGGTGGTAAGCATGATATTCGGAATTACAAAGTGAATATCCTGATCCCATCCGTTTATAGCTTTGCAAACATAAAGAAACTGCAGTAAAGCGTCACGCAGCGGTTTTGTCATAGCCTGTTTTATGATAAACAGCTCTCTTGCTTCAGTTCCGTTTATGTTTTTGGATTTACCGGGAGTTGCACCCTGTAAAGATGGGTGTACACCCATCGCATAAGAAATAACATTGTTTGCTTCTTCCACATCTTCATTATATTCGCCGCCATCCTGATTAGATTGGATAGGCTTAATGATGATGTCATGTATTTCGTAGCCTTTGATCTGGTCGTATTTAAAATGGCTTACGAAGCTTTTTCCAGCATTTTCTTTTCCGGCTAGGAAGTCATCCAGTTCTTTCAGGAACTGAGTCTTTCTATCAGCCTTTTTCTTTGGGTCGGTGATGCCTTCAGATTTAAATAACTTTTCCCAAAAAGTTTCGTTGATCTTCACTTCAAACAAAATCTTCATTTTGTTTTCTATCAAAGCCTGTTTGAAAAGCGGCATTGCACACGAAATATCATACCATCCCGATTTAAAGATCGACCACCAGTAAGGCTTGTTATAGTAGAAGCGTCCGGGAACCGGCAAGCCTAACGACAAAATAAACCGTTTCTCTGACGTTTTCGATACTTTTCCGGTATTCTCATCAGGAAGTATTCCCAAGCGCTTTTTCAGATCGTATAACGGTGCTGCCCGATCTAAAAACGGAGTTGCAATTATATCGTCCTGTTGGCTTTCTCCCCATTTGGATGAATAGCCGTGATATTCGATTATTCCAGTTTTCTCATGCTGCTTGCTCAGGCGGCTGAAAGCTACTTCTTTGTGCCGTACCTTTACAATTTGAGCCTTTTCTTTCCTATTGAAGATCAATTCGATATAACCATCGGCAAAAGTAACCAGGTCGTTTCCTGCTTCCTGTAGGATACGTGTTACGTTGTTATTTTCGAGAAATTCAAAAATTTCGGGATTCTCGGAAGGCAATAGTTCTTCATAACTGATTAGACTGTCTTTCTTGACTTTTTTGGCAACGATC
This sequence comes from Dysgonomonas sp. Marseille-P4677, assembly GCF_016652235.1. Classification (GTDB taxonomy): domain Bacteria; phylum Bacteroidota; class Bacteroidia; order Bacteroidales; family Dysgonomonadaceae; genus Dysgonomonas. The sequence continues at coordinate 12,529 of NZ_JAEPKU010000013.1, read as the reverse complement.
AATCCGTCACCATATGAGATACGTGCATTGAAATCCGTGTTTGAAGCAACGGTAATATTTCCATGTACTTTATCCAGTATCTCTACAGGAAGCTTATTGCTTTTGCCCCAATATACAAATTCAATTTCCTTTTTTATATTCTTAGGCTCGACAGTTGCATAAGTATTCTTTGTATCGTCCAGGAATCCGGTATCTTTTTCAAAACTGACAAAAGAACTGGATTTTCCGAGATAAGCGGTCGTACCAAAGTCAAAAATAGTTTGCTTTTTACTCATAGATAAACTGATTTTCCGTTAAACGTTATTATCAGGCACTTGCGAATAGTTCGCGGCTTATCTTCGCAGGCATAAAGTATATTCAGGGTTGAGCCTTTGGAATGAATGGATGTAAGGGTACAGCTGGGCACATTTACGATAGTGCCTGTACTCTTCTTTACATAAGAAAGAGAGAATGGAACAGATTTACCGTTCTTATCTTTCTTCTCCATGAGTTTCCATATCTTCGTCCAGTGAATACGATCCATAGTTAAATATTAGTTTTATATCCTACTCCGGGTATAGGAGCTTTGATTGGAATAACCTCAATCTTTTTATAAAGAGGAACGGCTATGATATGAACGGTAGTAACCAGTACTTCTTCGCTGTGATCTTTTTCTCTTTCGCTTTCTGAAAGATTAATACTGCAAGTTCTGCCCGAACTTATATATGTCCTGAGTTTTCGTCTCTGTACTTGTTTTGTAATATTGATCAGTGCCATAATTTTATTTTTTCTTTCAAAATTATTGGAAGGACCAACGAAACTAAAGGACAAAATAAAACGGCTGTTAATAGCGGTTTTCGGGCTAAAAACAGGGGTTTCTCAGGTTTTAAAACACCGCTGTTTAGCCCATTTAGAGGCTTATTTTCGCACTATAACTCATGGAACATTGTTTCGAAACGGCACAAAGTGCCTTAAAATGGCTTGAATTAAGCTATAAAAAAAGCATCGTAAAACTACTGTTGAAGCGATGTTCAAACAACTTTCTGACGGTCTAGTATATGCCGACAGAAAGCGAAAATTTCAGTATAAGATTTTTTAAATTTTATTAATTATGATTACTTAATTTTAATTAAATAAAAATCGATTAAAATTACTTTATAGGTGTATAGGTAACCAATAATTAATATTTATGACTTATCGATAGTAGATATAAAGCTTGATATATTCAATAATAAACATTATTTTTCATTTGCATATTTATTTTTATATTTATTAAATTTAACTTTTATGAAACATTCATTTATTTTTAGTATTTTTCTAGTTGTGTCGCTTTTCATGTTATCCTCTTGTAATGAGGATATTCTAAATAGCGACAACATTGATGCTTCCGAAGTTTCTAAGACTAAAAGTAGTGTTACAACTAATGTCCCTGATCTTATTACTCAATTGTATTCAGCCAACATCCCTTTGAATATAACTTTATTTGGAGAGACAAATAGTTTTATGGCCGCAAGACAAAGTTCTGGACAGGTTCAACTCGATGGACGGGATGTTGGTACAGGAAGAGAACGTTGGTACATAAAGCGTGACTATAGAGGATTTTACTTGCAAGTAGTAGGAGGGTATCATAAAGGGTGGCGAAATTTATGCATGAGCAATCCGACTCAAACAGTAGCCTATCTTACTGACGATGCAGCGATGTCGAAAGCAGGATATATGTTTAATGTTGATTTTGAAAATGTATCGAATACTGATAGGTATTTGATTCGTTTAGCAAAAGGTTATACAAATAGGAGTGATGTATATTTAACCGCTGTAGGAAGCAAAATACATTTTAAAAATAAAGGAACAGCGCGCCAACAGTGGGTTATGTCTCCAATAGGAGAGTATGAGATAATTGATATTGATTACAAAATATTAGCTGGAGACAAATTAGATTTTAAGCCTATCATTGTAAGAAGAATGACATATGAAAATATGTACGATACTAAAGTTGAAAAAACATTTAGCTTTACAGAAACAGTAAAAAATACATCAGAATTTAAAGAGACTACAGGTTTATCTGTTACGACAAAAGTTTCTTCGAGCTTTGGATTTAAGGTGCCGTTGTTTGCAGATGGTAATATGACTACTGAAACAACCACTAATACAAATTGGAGTTATACTACGGGAAAAATTTTAACTAACGAAATAACCTTTAATGAAACTATGAAACAAGAAATCAATCCTTATGATACAGTTACTGCAGAATTCATTGTGTCTGAATATAGAGCAAATATATCTTATATCCTTACATTAAGAAGTCTATTAGATCCTACTAAAATAATATATACGACAGGCAAATGGTCAGGTACAATAGTACAAGATGGAAAAATAAAAATATATGATTCAAGTAATCGATTGCTGAAAAGCTCTAAATAGAAAGATATTCCAAAATATAAGATTCTTGAACAAGCATTTGTCTCATCCTAAGAATAGTTTGACTAGATATATATAATAATAATGAAGAAGAACCGATGGATTAATATTCATCGGTTCTTTAGTATATTAAATTAGGCACATTCTTTTTTCTATTGCAAAAGATTTTCTTTCTCCATCAAAGTAACAAAAAAAGCAATATTTAAATCAATTACTTGATATAATATTTTCGATATAAAAAACCGTTACATCAGGAAGATGAACGGAGTAAAATAAATCATATTTCGGAAGAGTAAGAGAGCACGATGGGCGACCATGCCTATAGAAATATACCGCTTTGTGCCACCGACCAATAACAAACGATGCCACATTAGATGCACTTCTTTGCCTACTTTCTTAATCCTTTTCAGATGGAAAAGTTAAAATAAGTCCTTAAATCGTCTCTATTTCGCTCATATTTATTTAAAATATTAAATATAAATAATTTATAGTCAAAAAGCATTAAAAGCATTCTTTTCTCATGTTTCAAATATCAACTATTTGGCTATCAATTAAAAAAGGGGGTCAAGGGGAAAATATTTCCCATTTGTGAACCAAAGAACCACGCACCGTCCTGAATGGGATTTCGCTTCGCAAAAATCAAAATTTTCGTAATATGCCTCCCCAAATCGTAACCGCGCACGTGAAAATCGACAATTCGCACGGGTTACACCTCTAAAAATGAGAAGAATACGGCAAAATGACAGCTTTGCCGTACCAATGATGATCCTAATGATATGTGCGTCGCAAGTTAATTCTTGCCTAAGAATATAACACCGCCTCCGAGTTGGTATGGCTCAGTGTAGAAGAAGTTCGTACCAACGAAAAGAGTATCCCATGCGTCGGTGATGTGTGTTTTATATTCGTCCGGGTTGTCTTCACTATCGGCAAGCTTCTCAGGGGTCTTATCCTTTTCAAATCCATCTTTGCCGGTTCTCACAGCAGCCTGTTCCATTGCCAGTTTAAGATACTCGTTATTGAACAGGTTAAATAAAGGATATAGTAAGCTTGCATCTCCTTTCATGGCCAGGTCGATCTGTTTGTGTCTCCATTCATGCGGGGGTTGCTGTCCTATATAAACCATGGTAACATCAAAGTCATTCATTTCAAAGTATTTCTTTATTGTGTCCGCATAGCTTTCATCTGTTGTACCTGTTGTCCATGTAAAGGTCTGGTCATAGTAGACTACTACTTCTTTGATCGGCTTGAGGGCATAATACTTGCAGGTCTTTTGTACAAGATCCTGCAGCTTGAGAGGAGTCTTCACAAAATCAGAACGAACAGTTCTGAGTTTGTTGGCATCTCTGTCCACCTGGCTGATAGCAATCGATGATATAGCGGCATTACTATCGAATGCAACATGCAGGGGAGCATACATATCCAGATCATAGTCGGTAAGACAGGACTCACTTTGTTTGTTTGTGGATTTGAATCCTTCCAGGCTTAGTCCGCCCGGATCGTCCGGAATATAGAAATGTAAATCATCATCCAAAGCGGAATAAAAACCGTTAGCTACTTTGAGTAGCCGTTTGTTCAGGAATGCAGTCAGCCAAATCAGAGTAGGACTATCACGGTACATCTCATGTATAAAGTCTTCGCCCAGGACTTCAAGGTTATCGAATACATCATATTCGCCGTAGAACACGGCATATTCTCTTTTTTTGCGCTTTGTTTCCTTTACAGGCTTCTGATACTTACGGGCGATACTGATATCGCGTAGAACCTCTTTAATCTGGCGTTTTACATAATCGTTCTGATCGGGTAATCTTTTTAACCTGAGCCAATCTCTGTATAATTCTCTGATCAGGTCTATATGTTCAGGGCGCATGGCTTCACGCTTCTCAAGCAACCATCTGCCCATCTTGGATGTTGGCATATCCGAACTATACAAAACGCTGTGATGAAGCGGAGAATAGCCGAAATCTTTCCTGTTACCACGATTGGCAGGGTTTATTTCAGACTTTATCTTATCATAATTCAGGAATTTTGCTTCGGGACCGATCAGCCAATCGAGTGACATTGAGTTGGCAGACATACCCTGAGCAAACGACAGAATGACCAGAACCGTGCCATTCCAGAAGTGAAAGCAGTTTGCCCAGGCATCACGTAGAGGCGGGCGTTTAGGCTGTTTAAAGCCTGCAGCTGCAGGAGCTTTGCGACCTACATAGTAATGAACATCCTGAATGAGTCCCCATTCAGCCAAAGCTTTACAAATAGCCGGTAGTGTATTGCCCCATGCTTTGGAGTATGAGGGCGAAATAAGCCCACCGGTAGAGCCGGGCATCGACCAGACGCAATCACGCAGGCGAATAGCGTCGATCCCTTCAGATTTTCCAGTACCGCGAGCTGCGATGATATAACTGCTATGTGCGTTGACTTTCACAAAATCACGCTGCATAAGGTTAAGATATTTCTTAACCTTTTCTTCTCTGGTATGAAGTTGATCAACGGAGAAGATATGCTTATCCTGATTATTCATCGTCTTTGACATATATAACCTCAATATCTTCTATGTCACCCGGTTTATATAATTCACGCAGTTCTTTGCGCCTTTGATTATAGTCGATCTTTTCAGTCTGTTCTCCTTCCATTTCACCCAGTGCTTCAGGATCACCTGTTATTTCGTAATCAGGGGGAACCATAAGATCAAAAAAGTTTTCTTTATCGTCCTGGCCCAATTGACGGACTTCAGTTATCACTTTGAGAAGAGAAGCAACAGCTCTGGAGTCTTTGCCTGTAGATTTGCGTATTTCCGCTTTAGCCGTTTCTACAACCATATAGCGCTCCCAATCTTTGGAAGCAAGTTTTATATTGCCGGTAATATTTTTGATCAGCAATAAGTCTCTGTAGGCTGTGGATGTAGAGACAGGCTTGCATGTTCCATCGCAGCCTGTCTCAAGAAATTCGATTATTTCTTTATCCGGAATAATCGGATCATCGATCTTCCTGGTAACAGCAAGCATGACACGTTTCTTGCGTTCATATTCGGCTTCGGAAAATTCATCGGCAATCTCTTTCTTGGGTCTGAACAGGTTCCGTTTAATCTTATCTGAAGCCCGGTCTTTAGCGTTTGGCATAGATATCTAAATTGATAGATACAAAAAAAGCCCGCAATTGCGAGCTCTGAAAGGACGATTTAAATATTTATAGACACATTCCTCTCCAAATAAATAGAATTTAATCAATATAAAGGTACTTCCTTCTAAATGCCTGTTTCAAATCTTCTACTAAAATTTCGCATTCTTCAATGATTTCTGCTCTAAATACATCATTTATAACTAAGTTTAATATTTCCGAATGATTATTAAAATTAAAATACTTCGGTAATTTAGAAAGTTTTTGTGTAATCTCATTCAGTATTTTATTGTCCTTTTTATCAAGAAAAGTAGAAAATTCAGCTTCTGCTTTTTCTAAAAGCAAAAGACTTTCATTAACTTGAGTCATATCCTTTGCAATTGAAACAGTCCGCTTAAAATCAATGAAAGTATCAAGATACCTTCTAAATGCTTGCATCCCAAAGTTTTGAAAAGCGTTGTAGTTGATCTCTCCTTTTTTCGCTTTTAAATCGAAATGTCTTTTACCAAAATATCCAATAATACCAAAAAATAACCCCAATATCAATACTGTTTGGCTCCAATAAATTGTCAATAAATCTTTAATCGTAACTTCTACATTCATAATATCTACTTGTTAATTTGCATTTAAGACATAAGCAAATGTAATTAATTATTCATCAATATTTTGGTCACGGATAAATTTTTGAGCAATGGGTTCGGCTGCAGGAGAGCCGGCTTTAGCAAGCTTAACAATAGTCTTGCGAAGCTCAAGGTTTGTTGTGAGCTTGCCCCGTTGATAGTGTTCATATATCGCAGTATGCTTATGGCTTTTGCATATCTGTACAAATAAATCGTGCTTGTCGAATGGTATTCTAAGCAGGATTGCAATATCAAAGGGCGCAGGCTGTCTTCGCTGATATTGAATGTTGCGATCCGGACGGTTGCCGTGCCTATGTACTCTAACAAAATGGGCAATAACTCATGTATTGCCCATTTCCCTTTGTGAACATAAGGTGTTATTTGATTCGGTTTAATTCCGCCAGGAAAAAGCTTATCAAATTCACTTTGTTTCATTTATCATCACTGTCAATTCATCAAGTTCAACCTGCATTTGAGAAACTTTCTCAAGTGCTTTCTGTTCCAGATTCGGCTTATTGCTTGCCTTATGCCTTTCAGCGGCTTCCTGGTTACGCCTGATATTTTCCTTCAGGCGTACCATGCGATTTGCAATTTGAGTTCCGCGAATAACAGGATCTTCTGAATACCGGAATTTATTTTCCTCGGTAAGAACTGAATTATACTCATTCAGGTAAGCGTCGATGTCGTCCCAGAGTGTCCGGCGTTCGTCATCAAGCCTGCAGAGTTCTGCAGCTTTAGCCTTACGCTGTTCATCAGTGATGGAAGTATCTTTCAGCTCAGCGTGTATGGCTGCCATCAGCGGAACTATATCTTTAACCCGGTCATACTTTGATTTGATGGTTTTAGGCAGGTCTTTACCTTCCATCACCTTGACACCTTGAGTTTTCAGTTGCTCTTTGAGTTCGTCGATAGTTTTGTCTTTATCTTCGATCTCTTCCTGTAGATTGTCAATTTCTGCGGCTTTGTCTTCGTCTAAATCTTCAAGTTCTGATATCTTAGCCTGGAGAGTTTCTCTTTCTTCATTCAGGGCGATGATCTGTTTAACCTGATCATTGGTACGAATGATCGGAGCCCCGATTTTAGACAAAGCTTCAGCGTACTTATCGGGATTGGCTCTGACAATATTGTAGATGGCTGTCACCTTGTTTATGAGCATAGGAAAGCGGGGATCGTTCGGTTCTACATCCTCCGTATCACCTTCTTTGAAAAAATCGCCATATTTTTTCTTGACTTCAATGGATGCAAGAGCCATAAATATGGCAAGGCCGAAAGCGTATTTACGCTTTACGTCCTTTAGCCAGTTGTCTATTTGTTCTAACATTACGGTTGGGTTACAGGGTTAAAGTACAAGTCCATATCAATCTTCACCTTTAATTTGATGAATGGAGCATAGCTGTCATTCTCGAATGTAAAGGCAAATCCACGACGGTCAGACCGTTGTGTTCCACCGTCAAAGCTTGGCTTTATATAACAAGGCAAGCCTTTCTGACCTACGATGAACTGTTCGCCTTCAGGACTTTCCAGCACAAGGTAACCAGGTGTATTGTTGATCTTACGACAAACTCCGGCTACTTCGGTCTGAGTGCCCGGATGGAAGAGCTCACCGGTAATTTTGAAGCTTTGACCATCAAGTTCGCCCTGATTTTCAGCTTTCATACCTACAGTTTTATCAGTGGCATAGATAGCCATAGGCTCAGTTCCGGCTGCAACCGGCTCAAAAGCTCCTTCAGCTGTTGCCAGGTCTGCAGTATCGATAGGGGCTTCTATTAAAGTCGGAACGGCTTTAAACAGATGCTCAGGATAAAATAAAACACGGTTCTTGTAACCGCCCATATTTTCACCACCTGGACGGCGCAGGATAGATTTATAAAATTTTTTATCGTCTGACATAAGTAGAAATTTATGTTATTGAAAAATAATTGTACCGGCAGGAGATACCGATACAATTTATTATTATTTATAGTCTCCGGCGAAATCGAGAGCTGTACTCTTCTGTTCGTTTGTCCGGAAAAGTTTTTCGTGAACGTCACCTAAGCGTGTGCCAAAGGCGGCTTGTACCCAGAACTGAACCATATTTGGATTTTCGAAAGGGTCGCGAACCTGAACGAATGAAGCATCGGACTGACTGTTCACACCGATGTCAAGCAGACCGGGCTGAACCATCGTGAGGCGGTCACCTGTACCCAATATAGGATCGGTTAAGACCTCAAGTTTCGGACATTTAGCATCCTGACGCAGGCGTTCGATCATGTCAGCCATTGTCGGCTCCTTGTAGTATTTCACTTTGTTTTTGTAACAAGCGAGCGCCTGATCAAGCGGGTTCTCTGCAGAATAAAGAATTACCGGATAGCTTCTCATCAAAGGATGTCCCGTTGCAACAAACTCTACCAGTTTGAGGTAAGAGTCATAATCATTTTCATCTGTCGGAGCTTCAAATGTTCCAGTAATCCTCAGATTGTTTTTGCCTGAAGCAATTTCACCACCGGCAATATAAACATCGATACCGGGATAAAATCCGTTAAATGCCGTATCGGGTTTAAGTTCGGATTCGTCACGTTCTGCAAAAAACACCTGGAAGGCGATATCTTCGGAGAATGACAAAACAACATCACGCAGGATCTCAGCCTCAAGCGGATGCTTCTTTGTTTTGTTATTCACCCATTCGCCCTGATTGGAAAGAAGTTTCTTCGGCCTGTATGAGTTGATGTCATCAACTAATTCGGCATAGATAAGCTCAGGCTTAAGGCTTGTCTCGAAGAACTTCATTATTTCCTGTTTGTTACCGGTGGTAACATTACTTGAGTAAGGGCGCAGAACACCCGCTTTTCTACGTTTGTTTACTCTTTTATCTTCATATTGAACTTCTACGATGTTCAATTTTAGCCGTTTGCAAATTTCGTTTAACTGAAATGCCGGCAAGACGTGAAGCAGATTAGCGTAGTTAATCGCTTCCCTTTTCAGATCATCTATTTTTACTAAAGACATATACTAATTTTGTTTAGGTAAAAAACCATCTTCTATTGCAGCATTGATGATTGCAGCTGTATCGCCTTTAAGATTTTTGGCGATATCCAATAATGTAGCAGGCTTGGCTGTTACTTCTGAATCAGAGGTAATAGAAGCGCTATCTTCTGCAGCACCGTTTAGAAGATTATCAACTTGTGACTGTAGGTTGTCACGTTCACTAACAACACCATCGTATTGTTCCTGAAGAGCGTCGAACTTCGATTGAAGTCCGGGATCGGAAGCATTATCTGTAGATGTCAAGGCCTGAATTATCAATTCAGCCGTAACATCTTCCGCTTTGAGTTCGGGATTCGTCTTAACAACTGCAGCAACAATGCTGTCAAGCATTGCCGATCTGTTAGTAAGTCGCTCAAACTCTTTGTCTGTAAGAAATTTTGGCATAGAGTAAAACTATTAATTAGAAATAATTGAGTACGTTCTCAAATGAATCAATACGGTCTATAAGCCCATGTTTTAAGGCTTCGTCAGCAAAGAAGATCTTGCCGGTTCCCCAATCTTTACGCTCTGTTTTCAGTTTTCCGGTTCTGTTGGTTTCAACCTGGGAGAGGAAAGATTCGTTAAACACATCTACCATTTTGCGCAATGGTTCCAGGTTACCGTTTAAAGCTTCGCGGAGTTCTCCATTTTTATCTTTGGAAGCAGTTGCATAAATCTCAATCAGGTTTATGCCTTTATTTTTGAAATACTCGGTATGATCCACTATGGTTTGATAAGCCCCGATACTGCCGACGCGCGCCAGAGTCCTGTTGGCTACGATCTGATCACAACCGGAGATTATTCCATATGCGGCACTGGCAGAGAAATCATCTATAAACCCAACTACAGGTTTGTTTTTTCTGGCAATGGCTTCGTTTAATATTTGCATGGCATAAGCTTCGCCACCTCCGGATTCGGTGACGATAACAATTCCCTTTATATTATCATTGGCATAGCAGCGATCTAAAAGGTTAGCCTGGGCGACCATGCCGGCGGGTCCGCAGAACTGGCTGTGTTTTGTGATCGCTCCGCGTATTGCCATTACTGCCACTGAGTCTTCAGGTGCATCTTCGGGAGCATAAAACGAGCTGTGGGGTGTGACAAAATATTTAGAGGCCTGTAGTGTGGCAAAGGCAACTTTGTCGGTAGATTGCTTATCGGGAGAAGTGTTTTGAATAGCTTCACCTTTGATGTAGGCGGCGATAACAGGAAGAAAGTTAGCGGCATAATCGCTGTCGATCATCCATATACCGTTGAAAATGTGGTGTAGATATAACATTGCAATATTATTTTATGCAATGTTATTTCAATACAGGTAAGCCCTAAAGGACTTAAATATTAAGTACTGGCGGTATGAAAAGCTGTTTTCCCTCGAATGAAAGTTCGTATCCGTTAAATCCGGAAGGCTTATTCGGGGTTAACGGTTTCAGAGTGCATTCCAATGGATATTCATCAGTGCCGGCAACATGGTAAACTTTATCCGGTGTCTGGTAGCGAATCAAAATATAGGGTTTTAATTCGAGCCTGCGAAGTAAAAGCCTTTCTTCGTCAGATGAATCGCTTTTAATTGTAATCGTACCTTTTATTTCAAAATATCTACCGGCATCAGCTGATTTCGGGGTAACGGTTATGGTTAATCCACCATGTTTCATGTCGGCTTTTTTCCATTTCAGGTCACCTTTCAAGGAAACATTGCATGTGCTTCCGAACGTTGCAAAATAATTGATTTCATCACGGTGTACGAAGTCAGCGGAAATAAAGCCGCCCATGTTATCAAATTTAGTCATAGAATTGCGATGTAATAAATTGATATATAACAAATTGTTGTTTTATTGTGGGTTTATGTCCGTTATTTTGTGAATTATCGGACATTATAGCACACTTGGTCGAGCAATTATTTTTGATTTTTATATTCATAACTCCGGGTTGTGTTCATTCGTCCGGCTACCGTTCGCCGCCATCGGTAAAAATCCTTATAGAGTGCATCAGGAGAAATGGATTCTATACCATATCGGTTTATAAATTCATAGGTCGTATGGAGATAGGTCCAACCCATTCGGTGCTTACGTTCATCCATCAAGGCACGGTATTCAGCATGAAACATTATCTCGATGCGTTTCTGTATAATCTCCACACTGCGAAAACCTAAGTAGTTGTAATACTCAGGATCTTTACCTATACGACGGTCTGGAAGTCCGAGCGTAATGTTACCATCGTCTCTCAGGCAATTTTCAGGACGTTTTTCGAGCAAGTCCCAAATTGTGTGGTATAAATCCAGTTTATCGGGGATTATCACACAATCGTTATCTGCGTTGAAGTATTTTTTGTTTGTCCATTCTGCCAGATGGGGTTTGATTTTGATTTTAGTCGTTACCATATTGATTCTCAAAGCGCTATAACTAATAAATATACGAAAAAATAAAATAAAAACCGTGTTAAATATGGTTAATTTCGTTTGTGCGAAATAGTTTTATGGATGTTTATTAAAGTAGGGCGGGGTGCTTTAGGGTACAAAAAAATGTTTTTTTGTATTTCTGTGATTTTGTTTTGTAATATATTGTAAAACAACATATTATAAGTAGCATTTAAATAAACATTTTTTGTTTTTATCCGAAAAAAAAATGTAACGGGAACTGTTTATAGTTCAGAGTTACATCTATATTTTTTTTTGTAACCTTTCTGTAAACGAAAATGTAACTTGTTTTTTTAACCTATTTAATTAGTTAACACATTTTTACATTTTCTTCAAACATTAGTTACAGAGTTACATTTTTTTATAGTGAGAAAAGGGGGAAGGGGAAAAAGGGAAGCAAGCCAACTAGCTGGAATACACTCGATTATGTTAATAATAGTCAATGTTTTTGTATGTCTGTTGACATTACTTATCTTTGATGTTATCTTGGGTATATTATATACATACCTGTGCATGTATGAAAGGGTATATATGGGTGTTGCTACACCAGGCATTGTGATAATGAGAGTACATTGGTGTTTGTAAGTGGTGTTCGTTCATTAAGTACCCATTTCAATCGCTCAGGTAAACCTTCGCTCCCGGAATAGGCACTTATTCACTTCAAGATTTTAAAGCAGGCATTCGCCTGCAGATAGATCCGACAGGCGAAATATAGATTACTCTACACAGAGATTTCTTTCCATGAATGAATTTGAAAAATGAAATGATACAAAGATGTTGGAGTGTATGGCGTAGCCGGCTGTTTGCATTTTCCATCGGAGATATGGTTTGAGTTCGCACGAAGCGGCTTTCCCGGATCAGGTACGTAAGTACCGGTAGCCATAAAGCAGCTGAAAAGTATAAAAGCTCTATCATCTCGAAAAATGATAGAGCTATTCTTTGATCAAACTATTTTGTTTGCATTTATTAAAATATTTTCATT
>NZ_JAEPKU010000137.1 GCF_016652235.1 Dysgonomonas sp. Marseille-P4677 | reverse complement strand
AGATGAAACTTATTATCATATCAAACAGGTTACCACTTAAGATAATTGAAGAAAATAACAGGTACGAAATAATCCCTAGTCCTGGAGGATTATCGACCGGGCTTGATTCCTTAGATACAATAATTGAAAAACATTGGATCGGTTGGCCGGGAATGTATCTTGAAAATTCTAAAGAAAAAGAAGAGATAGACGAGCAGCTTGAACAACAAAATTTTCATCCGGTTTACCTATCCCCGGAGCAAATAGAAAACTATTATGAAGGATACAGTAATAGTGTGCTCTGGCCACTTTGTCACTATTTTTCCAACTACGTACATTATGAAAATAAATACTGGGAAGCCTATAAAGAGGTTAATCTTATATTTTGTAAAGCTGTTTTAGATATTGTGGAGCCAGGAGATATTGTATGGGTACAAGACTATCAGTTAATGCTACTTCCTAAAATGCTTCGTGACAGGATATCCGATATCAGTATTGGATATTTTCACCATATTCCATTTCCTTCCTATGAATTATTTCGCGGATTACCGGAAAGAGCTGAACTATTGAATGGCTTACTCGGTGCAGATTTAGTAGCATTCCATACCCATAGCTATATGCGCCACTTTATAAGTGCGGTCTATAGAGTATTGAAATTAGATTGTAATCTGGACGAAATACAAATGGACCGACGAGTGGTAGATGTAGATGCGTTTCCGATGGGGATTAACTACGATATGTTCCATAATGCTTTGTTAAATCCTGATATAAAGAAAAATGCCAAGGAATTAAGAACCAGTTTTGGAAATGGAAAACTAATCTTATCTGTTGACAGACTAGATTATAGTAAAGGCATTATGATTCGTCTGAAAAGCTTCGAGAATTTATTGGAAAACTATCCCGAATATTTAGGACAGGTATCATTAGTAATGATTGTTGCCCCTTCACGCGATAATGTAGACATATATGCAGAGTTAAAAAACGAAATAGATATGAAAGTAGGTGCTATTAATGGCAAATATTCAAGTATAGATTGGACTCCTGTATATTATTTTTATCGGGCATTTAATTTCGAAGAGCTAACAGCCCTCTATCATATAGCCGATATCGCATTGGTCACTCCTATTCGGGATGGAATGAATTTAGTCGCAAAAGAATACATATCTACTAAAAGGGAAGGAGAATCTGGTGTACTTATTCTGAGTGAGATGGCCGGGGCTTCTATCGAATTATCTGATGCAATTATTGTAAATCCAACTGATACGAAAGAGATAGAACAGGCAATTGTACAAGCATTGAAAATGCCAATTGTAGAACAACTGGAAGCTATTGCATCTATGCAAGAAATTATATCAACGCAAACGGTTAGACAATGGGCTAAAGATTTCATTGAAGAGTTGACAAGTATAAAGCTAAAGAATGATGCTTTGCAACAAAAAATAGTTGAAAAAACGAACTTTGATATTATAAAACAAGCATACGATAGAGCAAAGAACAGGCTTATTATACTCGATTATGACGGAACTTTAGCTCCATTCCACAAAGAACCTATGCAGGCATATCCAACCCCCGGCTTAATTAATATATTGGAAAAGTTAAGTGCTGATATCAAAAATCATATTGTTATAAGTAGTGGCCGGAGCAAGCAGATTTTAGATAAATGGCTAGGGCATTTACCGATAGGATTAGCAGCTGAACATGGAGCTTTTTATAAGGAAGATGGCATATGGCACAGGACGGCTCAGAAGGTTGAATGGGATAATGAAATACCTGATATAATTAAACAAACCATAAAAAGAACTCCCCGTTCAAAAATGGAGGTAAAAGATACAGCACTCGTATGGCACTACCGAAACGTTGATGTTTGGCTAGCCGACTTACGTGTGACGCAGCTAATCAATGCTTTACTTAATCCTTGTGCTCGTCATAACCTACAGATAATGAAGGGTAATAAGATTGTAGAAGTAAAATCTGGCGATATTAGTAAAGGATCAGAAGCTAACAGGCTAATTAATAAAGGAGATTATGACTTTATCATGGCTATAGGAGACGATACCACCGATGAAGAAATGTTTATGGCATTGCCGCAAGAGGCAATAACAATCAAGGTAGGCCAGAGTTCGAATGCCGCATTATATAATCTACCCACTCAACAGCAAACTCTTTTATTTCTTCTAGAATTGATAAAAAAATAAAAGTGGTTATTATTTATAACCCTCAAATATGTATTCTAACTTCTATCTAATAAAAGTTAGAATATACTTTGTCTTTTTTTATTCTGATAATACAACATATCTATTTACGATGAAGCAGCCATATTAATGTTCATCGGAGATTAAACAGTTCCATTTATAAATATTAAGTTTGAATTAGCCTATACAGCCACCATTCCATGATGTTTACCATCAAATTTGTTCAAAATTGAATGTTTATTGATCAATATCTAAGTATTAAAAATGAGTTCACACTTAATTTTGTAAATGGAAGAACTCATGAAAGCACACTAAAATTAAATTTCATTTGCACTAATAGTATCAGGAAAAATCAGGGTCAAAGGAACCGTTCAATGTATCTGCGTTCTATATTGACAGATAAAATAAAGAAAATAATAGAATTTTGTTACAAACAGAAACTCAGATATAAAATCAAGAATGGGCATTTCAATTAAGACAACAACTATGACTTATACTTTTCTAAATACAATATTACTTATATTGCTACTTATAATTACGCCCGTCTTGGGTTTTGCTAAGCAAATAACCCCTGATAATGCTGTAAAAATTAATTTATCCACAGGAACACTTTCTTTACAGGCATTAAATCAAAACGCTATACGTGTACAATTTACACAAGAAAATTCTACCCTGCCGGAAGAACTCATATACTCAGAAAACATCTCTAAACCAGATTTTAAGATAAAAGAAGATAAAGAATCTTTGCACTTAAAACTTAATCAGATAGGTGTGACTTTCGATAAAAGAAACCAAGTATTAACTTTTACCGATGCCAAGGGGAAGATAATCCTTCAGGAAAAAGCTGAAGGACGTATAATGCGTAAT
This sequence comes from Dysgonomonas sp. Marseille-P4677, assembly GCF_016652235.1. Taxonomy (GTDB): domain Bacteria; phylum Bacteroidota; class Bacteroidia; order Bacteroidales; family Dysgonomonadaceae; genus Dysgonomonas. The sequence continues at coordinate 8,791 of NZ_JAEPKU010000137.1, read as the reverse complement.
TCCACAATTCAAGGTGAACCCACATTCGAAGTCGAACAACAATTTATAACGCCTACCGACGAGTATCTGTATGGTACAGGACAGTTTCAAGACGGTTATCTAAATATTAGAGGGTTAACCAGACGCCTTACTCAGGTTAACACACAAATAGCAATACCTTTCATCTTATCGAATAAAGGGTATGGATTACTTTGGAATAACTATGGCCTGACAGACTTTAATCCTGCAGACCAATCCGTAACACTCATTCCATCAGATACGGATGGACAGTCTATCACTGTAGATGCTACAAGTACAACTGGAAATATGCGGGAGACTCGTTTTTTCAAATCTTTTACCGCGACAATAGATGTACCTGCTGAGGGTGAGTACTCACTGCTATTAGATGTAGGTCAGCGCATGGCACGTCAACATTATATATCTATAGACGGACAAAATATAATCGACATTAACAATTTGTGGTTACCTCCGACCACATCTGCCATCGTGAAAATAGCCAAAGGGAAACATACCATTGAAGTACAAGGTGTGAAAAGTGACAAACCTATACTTTACTGGCGAAAGGTTACAGATGTAACTACTTTTCGTTCGCCCGTCGCACAAGCACTAGATTACACCGTATTCTCCGGTAGTGCAGATGAAGTTATTGCCAGTTATCGGGAACTGACCGGAAATGCGACGATGATGCCACTTTGGGCATTAGGTTACATTCACTGTCGGGAACGTTATAATACACAATCCGAATTATTGGAGAATGCTATGGAATTCAGAACAAGGAAAATACCTATTGATGTAATTGTACAAGATTGGCAATGGTGGGGTAAATATGGATGGAATGCTATGCAATTCGATGAGGATAAATACCCTGACCCAAATGAAATGACTAGTAAACTTCATGAAATGAACATACGCCTGATGCTATCGGTTTGGTCCAAGATAGACAAGCAATCTGAACTAGGTAAACAAATGTTGACAAAAGGATATTATATACAGGGTACAGATTGGATAGACTTTTTTAATCCAAATGCAGCAGCATACTATTGGCAAAATTTCAGCAATAAATTATTAAAACCATACAAGATTGATGCCTGGTGGCAAGATGCCACCGAACCTGAAAATGATGATCTATTAGGTCGCCGAATAAATAATGGAAGAATACCAGGGGAACTTTATCGAAATATTTATCCTCTTTTTGTAAGTAAAACAGTTTACGAAGGACTACGCAAGGACGATCCGAATAGAAGAGCTATGATATTGACCCGAAGTGGATTCTCTGGATTACAACGTTACGCAGCAGTCACTTGGTCTGGCGATGTAGGAAACGATTGGGAAACATTCCGTAGACAAATCACCGGTGGGCTTGGACAAATGGCAGCCGGTTTACCATGGTGGACATATGATGCAGGGGGATTTTTCCGCCCTTCTGATCAATATACAAACACAGATTATCAAGAAAGGTTATTACGTTGGATACAAGCCAGCACATTCCTTCCAATAATGCGTGTACATGGTTATATGAGCAATACAGAACCATGGAGATATGGTGAACAAGTCGAACATATTGCATCACAATACTTACAGTTGCGCTATCGCTTACTTCCCTATATATATTCGCAATCGGCAATGGTTTCTTATCTAGGATCGACACTCATGCGCCCGCTTGTTTTTGATTTCCCTAACGACAAGGAAGCCCTAGAACAACAAAGTGAATATATGTTCGGAACTTCCTTACTTATTAATCCGGTTACAGAAAGTAGAGTAAATCAATGGAAAACTTACTTGCCAAATCATGATGCAGGTTGGATAGATTTCTGGAGTGGCAAAAAATATAAGGGTGGGCAATATATCGATGTTCCGGTTTCAATAGAAAAAATACCTGTATTCGTAAAAGCAGGATCAATTTTATTCATGGATACAGATAAACAATTCGCTTCCCAAAAAACAGATAAACCGTTAGAGATACACATTTACCCAGGAATGAATACCTCATCTACTTTGTATGAAGACGAAGGTGATAATTACAATTACGAACAAGGTGCATATAGTACTATAAAGTTTCATTGGGACGATGCTAAGCAGATGTTATCAATAGATAAGCGACACGGAGAATTTCCCGGAATGCTAGAAAATCGAACATTTCGTATTGTAACACCTTCGACAGAAACATTTATCACATACAATGGAAAACAAATTCAAATTCAACTATAAAGAATTATAAATCATGAAAAATTTTAGCTTTATTTTTATCATTTGCAGTCTAGTTTCACTAATAGGTTGTGCTCAAGAAAGTAATCTTAAAACATTTAAGAACACAGGAAATCCATTAATAAAAGATAAATTCACAGCCGATCCGGCTCCTCTGGTTCATAATGGAAGACTGTATCTATATGTGGGGCATGATGAATATTATGAAGGACAAGATTCTGCATCAGGCGGTAAGGAGTTCAACATAACAGAATGGCTATGTTATTCGACAGATGACATGCAAACGTGGACTGACCATGGCTATGTATTAAAACCCACTGATTTTAAATGGGCTATCGGCGAAGCATGGGCTTCACAAGTTCTTGAAAAAGATGGCAAATTTTATTATTATACAACCGTTCAGGCTGGTGAACCTTATAATAGTAAGGCAGTTGGTGTAGCGGTAAGCGATAACCCACTTGGTCCATTTGTTGATGCTATTGGCAAGCCGCTTGTGACGGACGACATGACATCGAATGGTGCGCGTGGCTGGTGGAATGACATAGATCCTACAGCTATTATAGACGACAATGGACAAGCATGGCTTTGTTGGGGAAATGGAACTTGTTTCTTAGCAAAACTTAAGCCGAATATGGTTGAATTAGACGGAGAAATAGAAGTGATAGATCTACCTAAATTTGTAGAAGGACCATGGCTGCATAAATATGGTAATCTATACTATTTAACATATGCTTCGATGGGTCAAGGGAGGGAAAATATAGCTTATGCTACCGCTCCATCTATGGAAGGTCCATGGACTCCACAAGGAGAATTGACAGGAATGGCCGAAAATAGTTTTACCATCCATCCCGGAATTATCCAATTTAAAGACAAATGGTATCTGTTTTATCATAACGCTACGCTTACAATAGATGGACGATCAGGAGCAATAGGCCGCCGTAGTGTTTGCGTTGATGAACTTTATTATAATCCTGACGGAACAATGAAATTTGTTGAACAAACAAAAGAAGGAGTTGCTAAGAAATAAAATGCAACATATTTTTATGTACTTTTTATACACGATAAATTAACATGAAAAAATTAATATTATTCGCCTTTTTCTCAATTATAACTTTATTTTCCAAAGCCGACGACTCAAAATTATGGTATGCACAACCCGCAAAAAAGTGGGTTGAGGCATTACCTTTAGGCAATTCCCGGCTCGGAGTGATGGTATATGGTAATCCATCCGTAGAAGAGTTACAGCTTAATGAAGAAACGGTATGGGGAGGTGGCCCACATCGCAACGACCAACCGGAAGCATTAAATGCCTTATCTGAAGTTCGAAGACTTGTTTTTGAGGGAAAGAATGAAGAAGCACAAAAAATAATAGATGAGAAATTCCGTACATCACAGAATGGAATGCCTTACCAAACTATAGGAAGCCTTATGCTTCACTTTGTTGGACATGAGAATTTTTCAAACTACTATCGAGACCTTGATATAGAAAACGCAGTAGCTACAACCAAATATACAGTGGGTGCTGTGACTTATACTCGCGAGGTTTTTGCTTCTTTTACGGATAATATTGTCATCGTACATCTTTCTGCTGACAAAGAAGGTATGCTGTCTTTCTCAGCCGATTATAAATCTCCATTAAAACATACAATAACAAAGAAAGATGGTAAACTCATTCTTTTAGGAAACGGACAGGAACATGAAGGTATCCCGGGAGCAATCCGTGTTGAAACGCAAACATATATTCAAACGAAAGACGGAAAAGTAGATGTAGGAACTGATAAAATCTCTGTTTCTGGTGCAACAACAGCTACTATTTACATTTCCTCTGCAACTAATTTTGTCAATTACATGAATGTGAGCGCTAACGAAAGCAATCGCGCCACAACATATATGGAAGCTGCAATCAAGAATCCATATGAGAAAGCAAAAGCAGAACATATTGCTTATTATAGGAATCAATTTGATCGTGTAAAATTAAATCTCGGAACCTCGGCTGCAGCAAAAGAGCAAACACATATTCGTGTAAAAAATTTCAATAAAGGAAATGATGTATCTCTAGCTGCACTTCTATTCCAATATGGACGTTATTTGTTAATATCCTCCTCACAACCTGGCGGACAACCCGCTAATTTACAGGGAATTTGGAATAAAAGCCTTCTTGCTCCATGGGATGGAAAATATACAATCAATATTAATACCGAAATGAACTATTGGCCTGCTGAAATCACAAATCTGAGTGAAACACATCAGCCTTTGTTCCAAATGATAAAAGAACTTTCAGAAAGTGGACGTAATACTGCTCGTAATATGTACGGAGCCAACGGCTGGGTTGCTCATCACAATACAGACATCTGGCGTAGCTGTGGGGTTGTTGATGGTGCATACTGGGGTATGTGGCCTAACGGAGGGGCTTGGCTTGCACAACACCTATGGGAACACTATCTATATACAGGAAATAAAGAATTTCTCAGAGATGCTTATCCTGCATTGAAAGGTTCTGCTGATTTCTTTCTCGATTTTTTGGTCGAACACCCTGTATATAAATGGATGGTAACCTGTCCATCCAATTCACCTGAACACGGCCCGGGAAAATCGTCTATCATCGCTGGATGTACGATGGATAACCAAATTGCATTTGATATACTCTACAGAACTCGTGAAGCAGGTCTGATTCTTGGAGAAAACCATGAATATTTAAAGAAGTTAGAAAATATGATTAAACGCCTGCCACCTATGCAGATCGGCAAATACAATCAATTGCAAGAATGGCTGGAAGACGTAGATGATCCGCAAAACGACCATCGCCATGTATCTCATTTATACGGGTTATATCCGAGCAATCAAATTTCGCCCTACGCACATCCTCATTTGTTTCAAGCCGCAAAAAATTCACTGGTATACCGAGGAGACTTAGCTACAGGCTGGTCTATTGGATGGAAAATAAATCTTTGGGCTCGTTTGCTTGATGGCAATCATGCATTCAAAATCATACAGAATATGCTTGTGCTCGTAGAGGATAGAGATATGAATGGACGAACATATCCAAATCTGTTTGATGCTCATCCACCTTTTCAGATAGATGGTAATTTTGGATATACAGCAGGAGTTGCCGAAATGTTATTGCAAAGTCACGACGGAGCTGTACATTTATTACCAGCTCTCCCAGATGCTTGGCGTAACGGTGAAGTCAGCGGGTTAGTAGCTCGCGGAGGGTTTGAGGTTGATATCAAATGGGATGGGATACAACTTAAAGAAGCTACAATAAAATCTCGTTTAGGCGGAAATCTTCGTCTTCGATCATATGTTCCCTTGAATGGAGAGGGCCTTAAAGAAGTAAAAGACAATAATCCTAATCCGTTATTTAATAGACCGAATATAAAAGAACCATTAGTATCTAAAGAAATTTCTAACAAACAATTCCCTATACTGAATCAGATTTACGAATACGATGTGGATACGGAAGCAGGAAAAACCTACCGTTTTCTTAGAGGCTTTTAATATTATATAATAGTATCTTTTAATGTTATTTAAAACAAGGAGTCAATAAAACTTACTCCTCTCCCATTACATCAAAATTCATATAGATTGTCGAATGATAAGTTGACAGATAAATATATGTAAAACTATTATTGATGAGATAAAACAAAAAAGAAATTATATTCATATTTTGAGGCCTAATCTTATCAATAAAATTTAAATACGTATATTTGTCTTATATCGAATTTGATGTATATGTAAGGCTTATTATCTTTGGTAACAAATACCAAAGATAATGAGATAAGCGGCGGGAACATGAGAGTTATACTAATACTATTGATTCTTTCTTTTTCGAATCTTCACCTATCTTCTTCAGATATAAAATTTCATAGTATTAATACTATTTATGGCATATCTATGAGGGAAGTTTCCTCTGTATGTAAAGATGGCAACGGATTTATTTGGGGAGCATCAAAAACAGGTGTTTTACGAATCGCCGGAGATAATTACCATGTGTATCAGCTCCCGTATAAGACAGTTGACATATCATTTTCAAAGCTCATATATAAGAATTCTCAATTGATTGTTTATACCAACAATGGACAGATCTTTGCTTATAACGAATTGTATGATAAATTTGTTCCTTTTATCGATTTGCGAAATTTATTGCAAGACAGGTATGCCACAATAAATAGTGTTGATATAGATGATTCTGGAAAAATTTGGATTGCATCTTCCAACGGATTGTATAATTACAAAGACGGTATCCTTGATACTATCCAGCAGAGAAAGACAGACACCAATTACATTTACACACTGGACAACAACCATTTACTATATGCCGATCAAAATAAAATAGCCCTATTGAATCCTGAAACATTGAAAGATGAGCTTATATATACAAATAAGCTTAATAACACTATACAAGTATCGAGTTGTTTTTATGATAAAAAGAGCGAAACATTATGGATTGGAACATTCTCTCACGGGCTTTTCGAATATAATTTGAAAACAAAATCTTTTAATGAGGTTTTTATAGAAGGTTTTCCTAAGCAACCTGTGTTAGCATTAGATGGCAATTTAGATTCCTCTCTATTTGTTGGTATTGACGGTCAAGGTGTCTGGGAAATTGGACTAGAAAATAAATCAGTACTAAATATATACAAAGAGGAGGTTGATAATCCTTCATCTCTCCGTGGTGACGGTGTATATGATATTTTTTGTGATGACAATCAAAAGATCTGGGTTGCTACTTATACAGGAGGATTATCATATTTCGAAAAAGACACTCCTCTCATAAATCAAATAACACATCAAATAAATAATATAAACTCCCTGGGAAATAACGATGTACATCAGATTCTTGAAGATCGTAAAGGAGACATTTGGTTTGCTACAAATAACGGAATTAGCTGTTGGAGAGCCTCCTCTTCCCAATGGGAGCTTTACTATCAAAATAAAAAAGAACAGGCTCAGGTTTTTTTGGCATTATGCGAAGATAAGGAAGGTCATATTTGGGCAGGAACTTATTCTTCCGGTATCTATATTCTTGATCGGGATACGGGGCAGGAATTAGCACATTATTCAGAAAATAAACGAGAGTCCAATAAACCTGGAAAATTTATTTTCGATATATTTAAAGATAGTGACGGAGATATCTGGATAGGAGGTGTCGATGATGTAACTTGTTACTTTTCAAAAGAAAAGCAATTCCGCTCGTACTCAATAAAGCCTGTCAACTCTTTTTGGGAACTGACAAAGGATAAGATATTAGTAACTCTTTCACAAGGACTTTCTCTAATAAACAAAAAAACGGGAGAAATTGAAATCCTATTAGACAACTGTATGGCTCATGATGTTGCTGTCGTGGGGGATGATATTTGGCTAGCGACTTCAGGTAACGGTCTAATTCAATACAATCATATTGATAAAAGAAAAAAACAATTCTCTACCGACTCGGGGTTACCCTCAAATTACATTAATAGTATTATATCTACCAACGATTATCTATGGATTGGAACAGAAAACGGATTATGCCAACTTAATCTCACCAACAACAAGATACTTACCTACTCGTCTGTATTGGCCTTATCAAATACATCATTTAATATCAATTCATGCACTCAACTGAAAAACGGTGACTTAGTTTGGGGCACCAACAGTGGTGCAATTATGTATACCCCCGACAAACTTTACCAAGCTTCCTTCGATGGACGTATCTTTTTTCAAAATATTACTGTATCTGGCCGCTCAATCAGAGAAAATCCCGATATAGTTAAAAACACTGCTGTTGACAAACAAACTAGTATAACACTAAATCATGATCAAAATACTCTATCTCTAGAACTTCTTTCTATTGGAATTTCTTCCAAGAGTGCCAAATATTCATGGAAGCTAGAGGGATTAGATTCAGAATGGAGTCAGCCATCAGGCTTTTCTATCATTAATTACACTAACCTGCCGAGTGGAAATTTTAATCTCTTAATCAGGATGTATGATAGCTCTATTTCACAAGTAATTGATCAACGGTCGTTAGCTATACATATTATTCCTCCATTTTGGGAAACATGGTGGTTTCGTTCTGCATTTGTTATTGCGATATTAGGCATTTTATATTTTTCTTTAAGATTCTATATCAACCAGATCAAACAAAAACATGCAGAAGATAAGATTCGTTTCTTCACAAGTATGGCTCATGAAATGCGCACATCGTTAACCCTGATTAATGCACCGATAGAGCAATTGAATAATGCTACAGAGTTTTCGACAAAAACACGTTATTACTTAAGCCTTGCAACAGAGCAATCAAGAAGATTATCTTTAGTTGTAACACAGTTGTTGGATTTTGAAAAAATAGATAGTGGTAAAGGTCAATTGTTTCCAATAATGACTGAGATAGTGCAATTGGTCTCAAATCGAATACAAATCTTTAGCTCAATAGCCGAAAATAGAAATATAGAGCTGGTGTTTTCATCTAATATGGAATCGTACATAACAGCTATAGATGAATTGAAGATTGAAAAGGTAATTGATAATCTTTTATCTAATGCAATTAAATATTCGTATAAAAATAGCAAAATAGAAATTTTTCTATTTTGTGAAGAAAAAC
>NZ_JAEPKU010000136.1 GCF_016652235.1 Dysgonomonas sp. Marseille-P4677 | reverse complement strand
ATATAGAGATTTTCAAACAATTAACTTAATATATGACAAAATAAAAAAGAATTATCTCATACTAAATTTATAAATATCATTTCCATTACGAAAAACAACAGAATCAACATCGAGAGAGGCTTCAAAAGTAAAAACTTTAGATGGAACTATTGAAAAAGATCTTTTTACAGACTCTTGGTTGATAGAATAGACAATATTCAACTTACGCCCACTCAGATATGCACTATCCAGGAGAATATTTGTATTATTCTTAGTCTCCGGTAAAACAATGGCGCCCATGCGTTCCATATCAAAATCAACCTCAGTAGGTCGATTAGTCATCGTTTTTGCCGGTTGAAAATATCTCTCAAAATCAGCTTCATTAAGCAAAAACACTTTCGAATCATCAACCTTACCTACAAAAAAGTAATCTTCGACATCTCTCAATTCAATAAGACGAATATTATTACGTTTATCAGCATTTACCCTCTTTGCCGAGCCTCGAACATCAGGTATCTTATTTATATTTGAAGTACATCCCACTAAAACAACAAGCCACAAAGGGAATAAATATATAATACACTTCATAGTACCATTGATATTAAACGATTTAATATTTAAACAATATTATTATTCTTAAGTTTAAACGATAAGAAAAATCCAATTCTACTCTTCATCCATTTTTCAGTAAAACCAAACGCTTGTCTACAACATTTGGTATCTCATCCTCATAGTGGGTTACGTATATTAAAGATTTGTTTACATCACAAAAATCTTCTATAATTTTCTTCACTCGGTTTTTATTAAAAGCATCAAGTCCATGTAAAGGCTCATCCAAAATCAATAAGTCCGGATTCTTCACAAAAACACGAGCCAATAAAACAAGACGCTGTTCTCCCGAAGAAATATGAAGAAAAGATATATCTTTTAAATGGCTTACGCCAAATATTTCCATCCATGCCAATGCTATTAACTCCTGATCGGAATCACATTTTCGATATAAACCTATAGTATCGAAGAAGCCAGACCCCACAACATCAAGGCTTTTTACATTCTTGAGATAATACAAGTGCATTTCGGGTGAAATATAGCCTATACGCCGCTTAATATCCCAGATACTCTCGCCGGTACCTCTTTTTTTATCAAACAAAGTTATATCATTAGCATATGCTTGAGGATTATCACCACATATTAAACTCAATAAGGTCGACTTTCCCGCACCGTTTGCCCCCAATAAAGCCCATTTATCTCCTTTGGAAACCGTCCAACTCAGATCCCTTAAAATAGTTCGCTTGCCATAGCGAACCTCTATATTTTTTAATACTGCCGAATTGTTGAAAGATGAAGATTCCTGTCTCAACTTATCTTTCAGCAAATTGACATGAAGCCCTTCCCTCTTTTCAAACAAATAATTTATCAATTCGGTATCTCTTTTAAAATCAAATAGAGGTATTACAGGTAATAATTCTTTATTCTTTAATGGTAGCACATGCGTTATTACATCTGGAATGTCTTTAACATTAGGTAAAACAAGAACTATCTGCAAACCATCTAATTCAGACAATCGGACTAACAATTCATTTAATGTTATACGGGAGGAAGCATCGAGGCCTATAAAAGGATTGTCCAAGATCAACACACGAGGCTTCTCTATTAAAGATTTAACAATAAGAAATTTACGAAGTTCACCACTAGACAAACTCGTTACCTCTTTATCCATTAGTTCAGATATACCAAACCAATTCAACAAAGTATTCAACCATTTCTTATCAGCATAATCGACTAAATCCCGAACGATTGGTAAGTCTTGATCGTCCCCTTTATTCCATCGCTGCTGATAATAACTATTCTGAGTATCCATGATACTATATATATCTCGAAAAGCAACACTCTTTACAATTGCAGAAATTGGCAGAGCATCCCCATCTGAGTTTTTTGAAACAACTACTCCATTCTTTAAGGCATATTTACCGAGTAGTAAATCAACAAACTGAGTCTTTCCACTACCATTTGCACCTATTATAGCCCAATGTTGACCTTCTCTAATTTGAAAATTTACCGGCCTCTTAAATTGTACATGTTCCTGACGGGGAACTGCTTCTGATATTTCTATAATTACATCCACCTTATCATCTTATAATTTGCACAAACACAAAAGTAATTAAATTTAGACTTTCTCATTTTTCAAATTCGAAATAATCCTTCCACAAATAATCATACATTTCTATGATTTAGAATACCTAATAAGCTGAAATAGCTCATTCTTTAAAATAAAAAGCAATCTTTTTACTGAAAAGCTAAAATAATATAAGAATATTGTATAAATTTGTATTCTGATAGAGACTAAAAACTTACTCAAACAAAACAAACAAGTATTACCTTAACACCAATAAGGAAATTATGAAGATCAAATTTTTATTATTGCCGATTCTAGCTGGGGTTCTTTCCCTTTCTCTCAACGCTCAGGATATAAAAACAGCAAACAAACAAGAACGATGCAGTACTTGTGGTACATCAAGAGACTCTGTTCTACTCCAACTAAATAGCGGTGAAGAAATAATTGTAGTAAAAAGAAGCGCTCAACAATTAAGTGTTAGCCAATCAAATATGGCTAAACGTAGAAAATATTTCGACTGTCCGGATATATTGGCTCCGGCTCCAAGACCTGAAACGCCATCTATAGTAACAACCCCACCTACTATAGCACCTACAGTAACTCCGGAAACTCCAGTTAAGGCAAAACCATTCTTCCTACCGGATCCTGTTTTCTTCCGTATCAATAAATCTGTTATTGATAACTCGGAATGGGCTAAAATAGAATTAGCTGTCGACCATTTAACTAAGAACCCTGGAGCGACAGTTGTTGTAACCGGGTATGCCGATAAGAAAACTGGTAGTGCAAAAATAAACTTACGTTTATCTGAACAACGTTCAAATGCTGTAGCTAAAGCTCTTGAAGAAAAATACGGAATTAGCAAAAATAGAATTTCAGTTAACTGGAAAGGAGACGGATTGCAACCTTTCGAGTTCGATAATGACAAAAATCGTGCTGTATTATTCTTAATCAATCCATAAATATAAGGAGATATCGAAAATAAAAAAAGGAGGGGGGTAATAGCTATTACCCCCCTCCTTTTTTAGCTATTAATAAATATAAATCGACCTTTGAAATTATCTTTCTTCGCGCTTTCTTGTTAAATATTGTGCTTGAATATATTGCAATTGCTTTTCCAACATCGACACATGAAACATATTATATCCATATCTTGCGGCTTCCACTACAGGACGTGTATAAATATATTCAATCTCTAAGGGACGACAAAAATCATAATCCAACTTCATACTTGGAGAATAAGGTGTCATATGGCGAGTCGTTTCAAGAATACTATCGACATAGCTTTCAGGGATAGAAAACTTATTTTGTCCTATTTGATTGGCTGCTTGTACTACTTCAATCATAATCTCACGCAAGAGGTCTACCATAGGCTCATTACCCATCAATCTATCTGTGGTAGTATTCATAACCACTGTCATGCCATTATAAGGAATATTCCAAACAAGCTTCATCCAACGAGCTTTCTCCAATTCCAACAATTGTGCTTCCACTCCAGCGTTTGTTAAATCAGCGCATACCTGTTCTAGAATTTTTATATTTGAACATGAGAAAGAACCCAGGTTCAGCCTACCTTCATCAAAATGACCTATATGCCCCGCTCCTATTTTACTGGAACAAATAAATGCCAATCCTCCAGCGATACTTAGAGTTGGAAAATCTTCTTGTAAATCGGCTTCAAGTCCCAGCCCGTTTTGAATAAGAATTACAACAGTATTTTCGTGTAAAAGTGGTGGCAACAAATCTTTCAACAACCTGTTATTAGTTGACTTCAAAGCGACTAAAACAACATCACACTTCGGCATATCAAGGGTTCTATTATATGCAAAAACTGATGAAAGATGAAAATCTCCCTCAACAGAGTCTATCTGTAATCCATTTTGTTTTACATAATCATAATCAGAATGAAGAAGAAAATGAACCTCCTGACCCGAATTGGCTAAACGGCCGCCATAATATCCACCGATGGCACCCGTACCTATTACTGCATATTTTAAAGACATATATATTTTATTTATATCTACGTATATCATCAAACCATCTACCTGGATAATAGTCATAACCAGGTCTTCCACTATGGAATAAGATTGTACTCACTAAACCTATTATAACAAATAATATAATAAGGATTATCATAAAGGAACTCAATCTTTCTTCATTTTCATAGCCCTTTTTCTCTGAAGTATTCTTTTTAGTTTTAATTTTCTTTCTATTAGACATAACTTTATTAATTAGCTAATAAAAAACTTACTCTTTATTCATTTTATAAAAGGTGACAAAAGTAACAGTTTTTAATACGTTTTTTTATGTCACTTTTGATTTCTTCAAATTAGCTCTTCGTTTATGTATAGATAAACAATAAACAAATATATAAACAAAAAAGCGGCTACCCTAAGATAGCCGCTTTCATATTTAAATCCTATTTTTTAGTCTTTAAACTTAGCTTTTAAGAACTCACGATTCATGCGAGCAATATTCGTGATCGAAACATTCTTCGGACATTGCACCTCACAAGCTTGAGTATTTGTACAGTTACCAAAGCCCAGTTCATCCATTTTCGATACCATTGCTTTAGCACGACGAGAAGCCTCTACACGTCCTTGAGGAAGCAGAGCCAATTGGCTAACCTTTGCCGAAACAAACAACATGGCCGATCCGTTTTTACATGCAGCCACACAAGCACCACAACCAATACAAGATGCAGCATCCATAGCCTCATCAGCATCAGTTTTAGGAATAGGTATAGCATTTGCATCAGGAATACCACCGGTATTAACGTTTACATATCCACCTGCCTGCATAATCTTATCGAAAGCTGTACGATCTACCATCAAGTCGCGAATAACCGGGAATCCGGCTGAACGCCAAGGCTCAATAGTAATAGTTTCGCCATCCTTAAATTTACGCATATGTAATTGACAAGTCGTAATATCTTCATCAGGACCATGCGGATGACCATTAATATAAAGGCTACACATACCGCAGATACCTTCACGACAATCGTGATCAAACACTACAGGTTCTTTGCCTTCATTTATTAATTTTTCGTTCAAAATATCCAGCATTTCAAGAAATGAACTTTCTGTAGAAATACCATTAAGTGGAAATGTCTCATAAGCTCCTTTTACTTTAGGACCTCTTTGACGCCAAACTTTTAATGTTATATTGATTAATTTTTCCATCGTTTTTCTGAGTTACAAGTTATGCCTTATAATTTCTTTGTTGTCTAACTACAAATTCATAGTCAAGAGGTTCTTTGATAAGCTCAGGAGCTTTTTCTTCTCCCTCATATTTCCAGCAGGCAACATAAGAATAATGTTCATCATCACGCATAGCCTCACCTTCCGGAGTTTGATACTCTTCACGGAAGTGACCTCCACAAGACTCATTACGATTCAATCCATCATATGCCATTAACAAGCCTATTTCTATAAAATCAGCTAAGCGTAATGCCTTTTCTAATTCAGTGTTCAAGTCATTTGCTTCACCCGGAATACGTACGTTCGACCAGAATTCTTTCTTAACAGCCTTCAGTTTTTCGATAGCTGTTTCCAAAGACTCTTTAGTACGTCCCATTCCTACAAAATCCCACATGATCAAGCCCAATTCTTTATGTATAGAATCTACCGAACGTTGCCCCTTGATACCCATCAGTTTGGCAATTTTCTCTTTAAGCTCATTCTCTGTTTGAGCAAACTCCGGAAGATCTGTACTGAAACGAGGAACTGAAATCTGATCGGCCAGGTAGTTTTGGATTGTATATGGCAGTACGAAATATCCATCGGCCAAACCTTGCATCAAAGCAGATGCTCCAAGACGGTTAGCTCCGTGATCTGAGAAGTTAGCTTCTCCAAGAGCAAACAATCCTTTGATAGAAGTCATCAACTCATAATCTACCCAAATACCACCCATAGTGTAGTGAATAGCAGGGTAAATCATCATCGGTGTTTCATATGGATTCTCATCTACTATTTTATCATACATTTGGAATAAGTTTCCATATTTAGCCTCAACTGTATCTTTCCCCAAACGGTTTATTGCATCTGCAAAATCAAGATAAACCGCAAGGCCAGTAGAACCTACGCCATAACCTGCATCACATCTTTCCTTAGCCGCACGTGAAGCCACGTCCCGAGGTACAAGGTTACCAAAGGCAGGATAACGTCTTTCCAAATAATAATCTCTATCTTCTTCTTTAATCTGAGTTGGTTTCAACTTTCCGGCACGTATAGCCTCTGCATCTTCTTTCTTTTTAGGAACCCAGATACGGCCATCGTTACGAAGCGATTCCGACATAAGAGTCAACTTAGACTGGAATTCGCCATGTACAGGAATACAAGTCGGGTGAATCTGAGCAAAGCAAGGATTCGCAAAATAAGCTCCTTTTTTGTAAGCCTGAATAGCAGCCGAACCATTCGACCCCATAGCGTTTGTGGAAAGGAAGAATGCATTTCCATATCCGCCGGTTGCAATAACTACGGCATGTGCAGCAAAACGTTCCAGCTCACCTGTAACTAAGTTACGAGCAATAATACCACGAGCACGTTCAACGCCGTCTTTATCTTTGATAAGAACAACATCAACCATTTCGTAGCGTGTATAAAGCTTTACGCTTCCTTTGTGTACCTGACGGCTTAAAGCAGAGTAAGCACCTAACAATAATTGCTGTCCGGTCTGACCTTTAGCATAAAATGTACGGGAAACCTGAGCTCCACCGAAAGAACGGTTATCGAGTAAGCCACCGTATTCGCGAGCAAAAGGAACTCCTTGAGCCACACATTGGTCGATAATGCTATTCGCTACTTCAGCAAGACGATAAACGTTTGCCTCACGAGCACGATAGTCACCACCTTTAATAGTATCATAGAATAGACGGTAAACCGAGTCACCATCATTTTGATAATTCTTTGCAGCATTGATACCTCCCTGAGCAGCAATCGAGTGCGCACGACGAGGTGAGTCCTGAATACAGAAATTCAGCACATTGAAGCCCATTTCGCCAAGAGATGCGGCCGCTGATGCTCCTGCAAGACCTGTACCCACAACAATAACATCGAGACGACGTTTATTAGCGGGATTCACCAATTTCTGATGAGCCTTATAATTGGTCCATTTTTCTGCCAATGGTCCTTCAGGTATTTTTGAATCTTTTTTTGGATCTAGTATATTACTCATATCTGTTTTTCTTTTAATCTTTAACAAAAATAATCAGCATCTACTTTTAAAAAGGGCAAAGCATATGTCTTGCATAAAAGTAAATTGTCACAAAAGCAAATGCCAGACAAATAACAGTTGCAGCGACCTGACTAATCACTTTCCAACGATTCATCCAAACATGATTGTTCCATCCAATAGTCTGAATGGCACTCCAAAAACCGTGAGATAGGTGAAACCATAATGCAACATACCAAATCAGATATGCAACAACAACCCAAGTTTGACTAAAATAGTACTTGATAAAAGCAGCTCCGTCTTGAGGAGAAACCATTTCACCTCCTAAGGCAACTTCGTGATGTCCTATCAGTTCGGTAAACATCATCTTATACCAGAATTGGCTAAAGTGAAGTACCATGAAACCAATAACGATTACACCTAGTACAAACATGTTTTGTGAAGCCCATTCTACATTTTTAGGTCGTACATTTACAGCATAAGCATCATTTCCACGAGCCTTACGATTCTGCAAAGTAAGGATAAGCGCGTATATGAAGTGAATAGCCACAAGCGCTCCTAAAGCGATAGTACCTGCCACAGCATACCAGTTAGCTCCCAACAATGCACAAATGGTATTATAGGCATCCTCGGAAAACACAGCTGTCACATTCATTGAAGCATGAAACAGCAAAAACAAGATAAGAGCGATACCTGTGATACTCATTATCAACTTCTTACCAATAGAAGAATTAAGTAACCAACTCATAAATTAAATTTGTTTTTTAGTTATTTAGAATAGTTAATTGTTTTTAGCTGATAATTATAGAAAATAACCATATGTAATTGCTTTTTTCTATTGTATTGCAAAAGTAGATTAAATAAAGGGATTTTCAAAGGGAATATGACACCTTTTTAAACCAAAATGTAGCTTCAATATAAAATAGATAAGCCTTGGATTCAGATATATTAGAGGATTAAAAAAATTAAAAAGTATAAACTTGAGATTATAAATATTATCAAAACAAGATTTTAATAGTATTCGATACTTCTTAAAAATATCTTTGGGCTAATTCATATACTTGTTCGGCAGATTTACTCCATGAATACTTTTTCACTTGCTCCAAACCCTTCACACAAAGCTCGTGCCGCAGCATATCATTTTTGAGTAATTGCTCTATTTTCATGGTCATATCGTTCTCGTCATAAGGGTTTACATAGAGCGCTGCATCTCCACTTACTTCTCTCAATGCGGGTATATCGGAATTAATAACAGGGCAACCATAAGTCATTGATTCCAGTGGAGGAAGCCCAAACCCTTCGTATAATGACGGATACACTGACAATAAAGCATTCTGATACATTTTTTGTAGCTCATCGTCTGAAATATATCCCGGAAGATATATATTTTCTCCGACCATCTTTTTCAAATCGGGCGTATTAAATGCCTTAAACGACATTCCAATAATATATAACTTAATTGTTTTATCTTCTATCTTATTGAATGCATCTACCAAACGAATGAAATTTTTACGAGGATCCATGGAAGAAACTGCAACAATATATTTTTCTCCTTTGGAATCAGGCTGGTAGCTAAGAATATCTTCCGTTGAAGGTTTGTTATGGAAAGGTACATTACTATGCACTATGTGTATTTTTTCGGCGCTTATACCTAATGTATCTACAATCTCATTTTTCGAAAATTCACTTACCGTCAATACCACATGAGCCTTTTTTCCAATGCGGGGCATCATAAAATGGTAAAAACGATAATAGTTTTTCGAAAACCATTCAGGATAACGCTCGTGCGATACATCATGGATGGTCATTATCTGATTATCATAACTTAAAGGACCACAACCGGTAAAGCTTATAAGTAAAGGGTTTCCTATACTTTTAAGGTAACGGGGCAATGATATCTGTTCCCAAAGATGAGTCTTAAGAGAACCACATCTTATTGTTTTGAAACTAAATTTATAATCTGGATGAATTTCCTGTGGAATAGCAACGTGGAAGTCAACTCCCATCTCATGCAGTTTGTTGCAGATCTCAAATGCATAACGATGAACCCCTGTGGCTTTCTGTGTTAGATATCTCCCGTTTACTACAAACATATAGTGATTATTTTGGCAACCAATTCTTATTTTCCGCTATATACGAATCGACAAGGCTGTCTACCCGATATCTCATAGCATGAATATTTGAAGAATTGATCTCATATTTAGGATTAAACATATTTGTCATAATACTGTCAGCCAAAGCCGGACTGAAATGGGTTATATCTCCATAATAGTTCAGATCAGTGATTTCAGGCCTATCTAAGAAAGATATTATACGTACATTATCATAATTTTCAACCGCTTTAGTAAAATCGGATACAAAGTTTAAAAACTGATTATAATAGTTATGCTTACGAGTATGATACCAATATAAAGCAGAATAAGACGGAAACATAAACGTATAGGAAACATCCTTGTGTTTTTCTATTTCCAATCCGGAAACAAAAGATTCCAGACTATTCTTCATACGTTCCTCCATCCCATCCGTGTGTTGGTACAATACTGAATTTCCTGACAAGTAGCTATTTTTAACGAAATCAGCATTATAAGTCTTCGCAAAATCCTCTGTACCAATCTTATCTATACTTGTTTTTGCTACATATATAGGAGAAATATCATCCTTTTTCCATTTGAAGTAAAGAGATACCCCCAAATCCGCTGGCAAATATTGTACTACAGCCTCATAACCAAACAGATATTTCAATTTATTCATTACTCCGTCTTCATATAAATATTTAGGGTAACGAGATACGACTCCTGCCTGATTGAAGAAAGGCATATCTATATTAAGTATTATATTCTTAGTTCCCTTTTCACATACTATAGAATACAGCAGCTCCATTTCGGCCAGATTCATGCCTCCCGAGGAAAGCTTAACCGGCTCCAGTCCTGTATAATTATTGCGAAGGGTAGATACATCAAAGCTTTGTATCATGGAGGATCCTATAATTGCTGTATTATAATTATAATTTTTGGCCAACCCACCATTCACAAAACGAGGATTCAGTATATATTTATTTTCAGGATTTACTCTAAATTGTAAAAACGGGTCGACAATATACGTTGTCAGCCCTATTAGAAACATACTTGCAATAGCTGCTACTACAAATATTTTCAAAAATCGACCTACATTATATTTTTTCTCTAACAAATTCATAGTCACTTAGAAATTGAAATATATAAAAGCCCCTACCTTCGAAAAGTGAATAACAGCGAAGGAGAACAGTACAGCCATAGCAACTGCAACCTTAGGTTTAGGCTTAAACTCGTTATAAAGATCTATGCTATTCTTGGGAAAGAAAAATACAAGATATGCTACAACAAGAAGTACACCGACAACAAATATAACCTGCGCCAAATCAGGATAAGTTAGATTTGTATTGAAAGCTAAATGGCTTATTCCTTCAAAAGAAATCGTATCGGGCATATACATTTTCTTTAACATTATCAGAGCTTCCTTTACTGTTTGAGAACGGAATAACACTAGAGCTGAACTGACAAACAAGAAAGTAAAGAAGATTCTTATCAAATCCGGTATCTTATTTAACTGTTTATCAAAAAGCTTCTCAAACACACGTACAACACCATGTAAGGAACCCCATATAACATAGGTCCAGGCAGCTCCATGCCAAAGGCCACTTACAAAAAACACAGCAAACAAATTAAAGCAGGTGCGAGGTAATCCTTTTCGGTTCCCCCCAAGTGGTATATATATGAGAACGAACAATGATCGGCCAAGTGTTATATGCCAACGCTTCCAGAATTCAGTAATACTTTTCGATTTATAAGGAGAGTAAAAATTGACAGGCAACTCTATATTCATCATTTTAGCCAATCCTATAGCCATATCGGAATATCCGCTGAAATCAAAAAACAATTGAAATGTATAGGCTAATGAACCCAGCCATGCACTACCAAAGGATAATGAATCAGGATCAAAGAAGGCATTGGCTGAAAAGATATTGAGTGTATCTGCAACAACAGCTTTCTTAAAAAGTCCAATTATAAAAATAAAAAGCCCCTGAGAGAAGTTATTAATATCGAAAAAACGATTTTTATCATCCTGATACTGGGACATGACATCTTGTGAAAAAACAATTGGCCCGGCTACTAATTGGGGGAAAAATGTTATAAATAATGTATAATCTAATAGACCGGGAACTTTCTCCTCTTTCTTGTTCACACTGATAAGGAAAGCTATTTGCTGGAAAGTAAAGAAACTTATACCCAAAGGCAGTATAATATGTTTGAGCACAAAATGAGTATCGAATACATCATTTATATTATCTAAAAAAAAATTATAATATTTGTAGTACCCAAGCAAACAGACATTAAATAATACCCCTAATGTAAATGCTACCTTTTTCCCAATAGGCTTGGAGGCATTCTGAACCCCAGTTGCCAATATATAGTTAACCGCTACAGATATAAGTATGAGCCAAACATAAGAGATATGGTTATATCCATAAAAGACAAGAGATGCCAATATAAGAAATACATGCTGTACTTTTCGTGACACATAGCGCGACATCCCAAAATACAACAACAGCACTATAGGCAGAAAAACAAAAGTGAAAATATATGTAGAAAATA
>NZ_JAEPKU010000135.1 GCF_016652235.1 Dysgonomonas sp. Marseille-P4677 | reverse complement strand
GGTTTTTTAACAAGGGTTCGTTGTTTATAATGTTTCAAAATAACTAAAAAATTAAATTATTCTGTTATCTTTGCTAAGATAGTTGAGAGGAAAATCTACTTTTTGTATTAATTTAACCATATATAAGACATTATGTTACATGAATTTACACTTTCGCGAGGAAGAGCAATGATCAATTTTACGCTAAAATATTGCGATACAAAACAAAAATTACTCAATAGTTTTGGATTTAGACGAGTTGTCGAATCATTTATTAAACAAGTATTAAAAAAAGACGAAGTTGTAATTTATGATTATTATATAGAGCACTTTGACGGAGAAGAGGATTTTATAAATTCCATAATAGAAGTGTTTAAATTACTAACTGTATTCGATATAAAAGAAGTTATAGCAGTTGATAATAAATATTCAGTTTTTGTAGAAGATAAGGACCTGTTTATAGAACTGACAGAATTACTTTTAGCTTATTGGAAAAGATTGGAGCGTTATACCATCGTTAGAAATAATCGTTTGGGTGAAGGTTTGCAGAATGTGCGTTTTATTCAGGCCAACGATATGTTTAACGAATTGATTCTATCCACAGTACATAGAATACAGGCAACCGTAAATGGCCGTGAAACTCGCATTTATCGTCAATCTACAGCCGGAGCTAATGCGGGGCTTACATTAAATAATGTAAATTGGCATTGTCCGGTAGAATATAAGGGTTTAGCTGTGATACCTTTTATCAGTACGGTAGTATTTCAGCCTCCTTATATTTCATATACAAAGAAAAATACTCGTGATGGAATATTTCAGGAACACAAACAAAATCCGATCGAGAATATTGTACTCAGCGAAGATGACTGGTTTGTATTCCCTGCAAAAGTAGGGAGTCTGTTGACATTTGTGTATTTTCATAAAGACTTCATGGTACACGGTATTGGGTTAGCCAACTTATTTGAATTAGCTACCGAAAATGAATATATTGGTAAAAAACCAGATATGATTTATGTTTTCGGTTATCCTGACGGACATGAAGAAAAGCGTACATTCTATTATAAAGACCATAAGAATGATATCCTTATCGGATATGCTAACTATTGCGACGATATTGATTATTTCGGTTATATGAAGAAAATGCTTTTGACTTTACATAATGTGAAGCAAATAGAAAATAAAAATTTGCCTATACATGGTGCTATGGTAAATATTGTGCTTCGCAATGGTAAAGAATCGAATATTATCATAGTGGGGGATAGTGGTGCTGGGAAATCAGAAAGCCTTGAAGCATTTCGTACTTTAAATGAAAATTATATTCGTCATATGCGTGTGATTTTTGACGATATGGGATTCCTTCAAAAAGAAGAGGATGGTACAATAAAAGCATATGGTACAGAGATTGGTGCGTTTGTGCGTGTCGATGACCTTGATCCGGCTTATGCTTTTGAGCAATTGGATAAAGGAGTATATACAAATATGGATCAGGTAAATGCTCGTGTGACAATACCTATTTCTACATATGAAATTATATCGAGAGGATATCCTATAGATTATTTCCTTTATGCTAATAACTATAATGAAGCGGATCAGAAAATTCTGATATATGATGACCTTAATAAAGCGATAACTGTTTTTGAAGATGGTGCTCGTAAAGCAAAAGGAACCACAACAGAAAAAGGGTTAGTGAAATCATATTTTGCAAACCCATTTGGCCCAGTTCAGGAGCGTAAAGAAACTGAAGTGCTAGTCCGTTCATATTTTAAAGATATGAAAGACGCAGGTGTGAAAATCGGAGAAATGCATACATCTCTTGCAATTGAAGGAAAAACAAAAGATGGGCCTCGAGAAGCGGCTGAAGAGTTATTTAAATTGATCAACGAATAATATCTCTTATATAAAAACAGGAGGGTATGTCAAATAAACCTTGACATACCCTTTTTTTATTATATATATCTAAATAAGTTTCTTCTCTTTTACAATATTCTTATCCTTATTTTATTTTTTACCATTTGATAAGTAAGGATAATTCTCATCCTTGAATAATCAGCATACATATAACTGTTAAGACCTTAAGCAAAATTAATATTTTAGGTTAATGATAATTTGATAAATTACATGGGTAGATTATGGAGATTCTCATATAATCTAACTGCATAAAAATACTTATATTGTTTATAAAATTAATATATAAATGAATGATATTAAAAATTAAATGAATAATATTTATATATTTGTTGTTTTATAAAAATAGATAGAAATATGTTACCATGTGATTGTCCTAGCTGCAAAGCTCAGCTGAAAGTGAAGAGTTTATTATGTGAAAATTGTGGAACAGAAGTACATGGCCTTTATGATCTTCCTGTATTAGCTCGGTTGTCAACAAATGATCAGGAATTTATCCTCAAATTTGTTAAAAATAGTGGAAGTCTTAAGGATATGTCTAAAGATTTGAATCTGAGCTACCCTACAGTAAGAAATTTATTAGATGACATAATTGAAAAAATTAAAAACTATGAAAAGTAACAGAGTATTAATAGAATGGTTATTTACACCATTTAAATTTCTTGCCGGGATGAAGGCATTGATTATCGGATTGATAGTAATGGTGGTTTTGTCCGTTCTTGGCTATTTAAGTGAAACTCATTTTGATGGAGCTTTGGATATTCATTATGGATGTTCTACAGTTGACAGTGTGTATTTAACTCATGCTTTATATCAATTACTAGCATGGGGAACAATGACTATAATATTCTATTTAACAGCACGTGTTGTTACTAAAACAGCTATTCGTTTAATTGATATGGCAGGAACGATAGCCCTATCTCAATTGCCGTTGATCTTTGCAGCTCTATTAGGTTTTATTCCATCTTTTCATCTATGTTTTGGAGATTTAGACACGACAAATATAGCTGATGTAATGGCTATGTTACAAGATAATATAGTGGTTCTTATAGTATGTAGTGTTGTAACAATGATATTTGTAATTTGGTCTATAGTTCTTAAATACAATGCTTATTCTGTTTCTGCAAATCTAAAAGGGGTAGCTGGAGGAGTGTCATTTACTATAGCATTGATTATAGCTGAAATAGTATCTAAGATTCTTATTTATATATTATTATAAAATAATATGATCCTAAGAAATAGGGTAGTAGTTGAATATTCCAATATTAATTATACAGGGAACTAATGATATTCAGGTTTCTACTGAGCAGGCCGAATTATTGACTAAAGGGAATCCTAGGGCAAAAAAAGTAATTATAAAGAAGATGAATCATATAATGAAAGAAAGTGATAGTCTGGATCAACATGAACAAATACAAAAGTCTTATAATAATTCAGTTCAGCCCATAAGTAAAGATATTATAAAAAATATAGCAGCCTTTATAAATGAGTAAGGTACTGTAATCTCTACAGTACCTTAGATAACCATTGTTAAATCTTCACTACCTGAGAGGATATCCTCTCCTTATACTAATCTATATCACTATATTATAACAATATATAAGATAAATTGTTTAAGGATAGCTTCTTACCTTCATCTCGAAGGTAAGAAGCCCGATTCATAATGAAAAATAACCTATGTTTTTCATTAATCAACCTACTATTTTATTCGTACCGAACCTGCTGTATATAACAGTTGCTCGACTCCTGATATTTTTACACCTACACGGGCATAAAGGGCGATATTACTGCTAATATTACTAATGTCCATACTTATAGTATTACTGCCAATAGCCGGAGTTGTAGCATTTTTATTCAATTTCTTAAAATTATCATCTACAAATACTGTGTTATTTACATATAATGTAACTCTTTCGATATTTCTATCTTGAATTGCATTCTCTTGTTTTATATTAAATGTTGCAGTAAGAGTGTTACCATTAAGGGTGAAATTCTCATCACTCAACATAAAATATGGTTTTACAGGATATTCTATAGTCGTATTACCCTTTACTGTTACTAATATAGTATCTCTGCTGTTTATCCAAGGTCCGTTGTTATCTCTGCTAACTAGCTTATAAGTTCCATCGAATAATTTAGCGGAGAATGTTCCGTCTTGATTTACATATACAGGTATTGAGGTGTGTAGCTCATAACCGTCTTGCCACAATTGCATCTGTACGGCACCTTCAGTTTGTCTTACACCTACAGCCTCTTTCGAAGTCTGACTTATGATTTTTCCTATTAAATCGCTTTTAGGTTCGTCATAATTATCTTTTTCACAACTTGAAAAGAGTAATGATGATAAAGCGAATACTCCTAAAATATATTTTTTCATTTCGAATTCTTTTTTAGTTAATAATCAAAATATTATATCAATTACTGATATGGATTCTTTACTAACTTAGGGTTATTGTTCAACCAATCCTGATTATAGAAATTATAATAATTTCTCATTTGGAAGTAGCGAGGATATCTGGTTGTGTATGTTTTTACCTTATCGAAAACCCACTTACCATTTTGAGGATGTCCCGGTTGATTAATTTTATAAGGGAAAAGCGAATAGTACATAGACGATTCATTATCACTATCGTTGTTCCACACAATATGAGCACGTCTCCAACGCTTAAGGTCCCAATATCTGTGATTCTCATATACGAACTCAACCCGATTTTCATTAATAATATCATCCAGAGTTACAGAAGTAAGAGCTTGAATACCACCTCTACTTCTCACTTCATTAATATAACCGCATACTTCGGTTTGAGCTTTTCCCAACTCTAAAGCAGATTCGGCCAATATAAGTAATGTTTCTGCATAACGGAATCTTGTAAACCAGACATCACTACCGCGACCACGAGTTGAAGCATCTTTATTTTCATCTACAAATTTACGGATATTAAACCCTGTTTTATTGGCATATTCTTGGTCACTGTTAACAGGTCCATTTTGATCGGTAATTAGTCCATGTGTAGCGTCTATAACTCCCATATTACCTATACGGTTTACCCATTTTCCATCTTTGTCAAGATATTTTTGCCCTGCCTGATAGCTCATATATACGCTTCTGAATGTAGATCCAGGGGTAACAATAGTACCGAACATACGTGCATCTTTACCAGCGAATATGTCTTCAAGATTGTCATAGTATATATATTCACCAGAAGAGTTTTTAGTTTTAAGTTCACCATTTCTGTTATTAGCATATTCAAAAGCTTCTACTATATTTAGAATTGGTGTAACGATATTTGCATCCACGTCGCCTTTTACCGATGTAGCAATATTTTCTTTAGTAAAACCATTCACCTTACCTGGAGAGATGTAATCTAATGCCCAAATAACTTCGGGATTTCCACTCTTTGTTATAAGCGCGTCATAGAAATTTCGGTTTAGATCGGTATTCTTTGTATAAAGAGAATATAAGTTGCTATTCTTTATTTCAGTAGCTGCATCATATGCTATTTTATAATATTTAGCAGCTTCTGTTGCAGGTATTCCTACTTCACCACCGGGTAGTCTTAACTCACTTGCTGTTGTGTATTTAGCAATAGATCCAGCATAAATAGCAGCTCTGGCTTTTAGAGATAAAGCTACCCATTTGTTTGCATGTGCAGCATGGATATTCTTATCGGGTGTATTATAAGTCGAGTTCTCCATTAGATTTGCTATATCCGTACACTCCGATATAATATAGTCGTATGTAGCAGCTTCTGTAGATCGGGCAACTTGTAAATCCATAACATTTGTACTGGAATTGTACGTATAAATTTCGTCTCCAACGATAGATAATCCGCCTAAACATTTGGCCATATTGAAATATGTATAGGCACGAATAAAACGAGCCTCACCTTCAAGCCTCTTCTTTACGTCTTCGGTAAGATCCGAGTTATGGTTAGCAGCCTCAGATCTTAATCCTTTAAGGAATACATTGATATCTCTAATCAATCCATAGTCGTATACACGCCACCAATCGTCGGCATAAGTTCTGTAATCTCTTATACCTCCACTAGAGAATGCAGCCTCATCGGTATATGCATGTCCTCCGTTATCGTCAAGACTCGGGCCCCAATTTATTCGTCCATAGAAATTTGAAAGAACAGAGTTAACCATATTAATGTCCGAGAAAACTTGTTCATCAGAATAAATATTATTAGGCTCTTCATCTAAAAAATCCCCGCAACTAAACAATGTAGTGCTAAAAAGTAAAATACTTAGTATATAAAATTTTGTCTTTTTCATATCTTTAAAATGTTAAGTTACATCCAATACTGATTACTCTTGATGTTGGATATTGTAGTCCTGATCCTGATGAAATCTCTGGGTCCATTTGTATCTCGCCTAGATTATCTATAGAGAAGAGGTTCTGCATAGATGTATAAATTCTAAGTTTTTGAATATAGGCTGGAGCTATGATCTTTTTAGGTAAGGTATATCCAAACTCAAGATTTCTAAGTTTTAAATATTTCACATTTTTAAGCCAGAAATCATTTCTCCAATAATTACTGTGACTAGCGTTTCCTTCTATTAATGTTGGGTATTTACCCGGTATCAAAGCACTGTTTGCGTCATTGATATCTGAAAGACGCCATTGATCCGACATGTAATACTGAGGGTTGTTACCACCATCGTGAAGAGGATTTCTCATTTCCCAATCCATATAGAAGGAAGCAAACGCTGAACCTCCGAAAGTCATTGATAGATCAAATCCTTTATACTCTGCATTTAAGGTGAGGTTATAGTTGAAATAAGGTACAACATCGTTGTCTCGATAACCAATTGGTCTGTCGTCCATATCATTGATGATACCATCATTATTTAAGTCTTTATAAATGAGGTCTCCCGGACGTAGAGTTGTATTTCCTTTACCATCCACATTGGTAGGGTAGTTGGCAATCTCTTCCCATGATTGGAATTGCCCTACGACTTGTTTTCCCCAGTTAATGTTAGAGTAACGTTCGTTTTTACTATTTCTGTAGTAATCCCAAGAGTTACCGCTACGAGGCTTATATTGATGCCAGTCATAGTTACGAGCAAAAGTGAAGTTCCCTCCAACACTATAATTAAACTCTTTAATATTGTCACGCCAAAGGAGGCTACCGTCCATCCCTTTGGTCATTTCAGAATTTAGGTTTTCTTGAGGTAGACTGAAACCTGCTTCGTTAGGAATAAGTACGTCATATTTCCCGGCTGGTATTCCATCTAGTTTTCGAGTAAAGAAGCTAAGATCTCCACTTAGTTTGTTATTAAAAAATCCGAAGTCAATACCCACGTTAAACATTTTGGCTTTTAACCAAGACAGCGTTGTTACAGGTAATCCTCTTGGCTTAGAACCTGTAATATATTTTCCATCTATTACAGCACCACCGTTGTTGTAGCTATAGCCTCCTAAAAAGTCGAAAGGATTATAACCACTAGTATTATCATCTCCTACAAGTCCGTATGACGCTTTTAATTTCACATCAGATACTGTATTTCTAATACCTTGCCAGAAAGGCTCTTCCGATATACGCCATCCTCCCGAAACAGAAGGGAAGAAGCCCCATCTTTTATCGGTAGGGAATTTCCATGAACCGTCATATCTTCCAATTAATTCTAGTAGGTATTTGTTATCATAGTCATAATTAACTTTTCCGATAAATCCGGCTCTAGCTTCAGGATTGTCAAGTCTATCGTCAACATTTACCATTGTCACCAGATATACTTGGTCGATAGGGTTAGATGTTGGACGGTCTTGGAGCCAGAAACGAGGTGTTTTTCTTCTTATAAATTCACCACCTACTACAGCAGCTACATTATGGCTACCAAATTTTCTGTTAAAATCAAGAGTAAATTGTCCGGTAGTTTCTTCTACTTTCTCATACGTTCTTTCCATATAAGGATTGTCCATAGAATCTTCTACTGGGTAAGTATCAGTTGCTTCGTCATATCTGTAAAGCTTATATGTATATTCATGATTGTTTTGCATCTGGTCTGCCAAATAATATCCTCCTAGTACTTTAGCATTCAATCCTTTCATGATTTCATACTCTGCGGACATATTTAACTGCATAACTCTCCATGTAGCTTCATATGTTCCAGACAAATCATAATTTAGCATGGCAAAGTTAGTAGAGTTATTAGACGATGTTTTGGCAGGATACATAGGATTATCATTGGCATACGGACGAATTGTGGGAAGATTCCTATAGATTGCAAATAGTGCCGTCCAATAGTCGTCACCACCAGGAACTCCCGGATTCTTTCTCGATTCAATGCGTCCATTCATACTTCCACCTAATTTCAGTTTTTTAGTGATATTGGCGTTGATAGACATCTGCATATTTGTACGTTTGAAACCACCATAATTTACAATAACTGCATCTTGATTCAGGTGACTTAAAGCCAAATAATAATTAATATTTTCAGAACCTCCGGTAATGTTACCTCCTACATAATTCATAGGAGCAGAGTTGATTACAAAATCATACCAATCGAATCCCTGATATCCTTTCTCCGTTCCTTGTTGCCATTTTTGATAATCTTCGGCTGAATATTTCATATTGAAATTAGGATCGGATGCTTTTTTTATGATATCAGATTGATATTTGGCTGATACATAAGTCTTAGCATTAGCAGGTTCAGGAAACTTGAAGAAGTCTTGCCAACCGTAATAGGCCGTTAAGTTTACAGTGTTCTTTGTATCTCTTTTACCGGTTTTTGTTTTTACTACAACTACACCGTTAGCAGCTCGAACTCCATATATTGCAGCAGAAGCATCTTTCAATATAGAAATTGATTCTATATCGTTAGGGTCGATGTTATTGAATTGACCTTCATCTTTTTGCACACCGTCTATTACGTAAAGTGGAGTTCCCATACCTCTGATTCTGATAGATGTTCCGTTTCCTGGACGTCCGTCAGGTTGACGTGAGTTGATACCGGCTATTTTTCCGGCTAAAGCAGTAGAGGTTGATGCTGCGTTAGTAGTCATCAGGTCATCTCCGCTAATCGCAGAAATAGCTCCTGTAATAGATTCTTTCTTTTGAGTACCGAACCCTACTACAACCACTGCATCCAGTTCTTTTGTATCTTCCAGTAGCGTAATGTTTTTAAGGTCTCGGGTCTCTCCTAATTTTATTTCCTGACTAAAAAATCCTATATAGGAAATAGTAATTGTTGAACCTATAGGAGCATTTAAGCTGAATTTACCTTCGAGGTCACTCATTGTACCGATGGTGGTACCTTTGATTACGACACTAACACCAGTAAGTGGCTCTCCATTTTTATCAACGATAGTTCCTTTTACCGGGTTAGATTGGGCTACAGCTTGCATATCAACCGCCTCATTTTTTTGAGCAAGAACAATTTGACGATTAAAAATAGCATAAGAGACGTCTTCGTTTGTAAATAATTTTTTCAAAATATCGGAAATGTTTTCTTGTTTTGAAGAAATACTTACCTTACGGTTTACGTCTACGAGTTTCTTGTTGTAAAGGAATCTGAATTCAGACTGATCTTCAATCTTATTCAGAACATCCTCTACAGACACATCTTTCATACTGAGGGATAAATTTGCTGTTTGTGAATATGATGTAATGCTGAAAGCACTAGATACACAGCAAATAAGTAACAATAATGAAATTTTCATAATAAGATAGATTTTAGGACTAATAATGCGCCGTTTAACTTTCTTAATTAAAATCGGTTTCATACTTTTGCGTGTTTAGTTATTAAAAATAGATTCATAAGGACTGTTTTGATAATTAATTTCTTGGGGAAGGTCTCGTACACTTTCCCCATTTTCGTAATCATCACTTTGGTTGATTGATGAGATTTAGATTTTAGGTTATATTCATAAGCGATACTTTTTTAAGTTGATAATATACGGTAAGGTTGGTTTCTGACATTTAACTACAGAAAACAAAACCTTTATTCTTTTTATAATATTTAAAGGAGAGGCGTATATGAAATAATAAAATCTGAGGGTGTTTATACATCGTTAAAATTGAGGTCTGGGTCGAGTGTCTTTTTTATGGTCATATTATATCTTAAAATAAAATTCGATCGTTAAGTATATGACGTTTTCCTCACAGAGCACCCCACAAAAAAATGTGCTTTTTTATAAAAAAAGCACATTTTTATTTTATATTGCTGTAAATCAGCGTTTTTATTTTGATTTGTAAACGACGATAGTTTGTTTGTGGTAATAATTGAAGCTATCTTTTCTATCTTCTAGCTTTTTATAACGTATAGGTGCGCTTACTTCTAATAGGTGGAGGATTTCGTCTAAAGATTCACCTTCAAATGTTGCATGATAGATATACTGTTTGAGAGAATTATCTTTTATAACAAAGTTTATATTATACATTTGTCCCAAACGTTTGAAAACATATTCTAACGGATCGTTTCGGAAAGCAAGTATTCCATCTTTCCACGAACACCATTTGTATGTATCGGTTATATTGATAGAATAATTATTTATAGCATGATTGTAGTCCATCTTTTCTCCCGGTTTCAATAAGGCGCTTTTGTTATCTACCTTAACATCTACAATTCCTTCGACGAGAGTGATCGCAGTCATACTGTCTTTCTTATACGCTTCTACATTGAATGCGGTTCCGGTGGCACGTACTTCCATTTTTTTTGTATGCACAATGAATGGATTTTCTTTATCAGATTTAACTTCAAAATAGGCCTCTCCATTTAGAGATATATGGCGTTCCCCACCATCGAAGTGCACTGGATATTTTATCGAACTACCGGCATTAAGCCAAACTTTGGAACTATCCGGCAGGTTTACTACAGAGCGTGTGCCATAAGGTGCAAATATTTCTTGATATACGGTAGCATATGTTTTCTTTTCAGTTCTGGTAAAATAGAAATAAACAGACAATAGTAGTAACGGTAGCGCAATGAAGGCTGCAATTTGTTGCCAATAATATAGAAGGGACTTGTGTGTATTTAGTTTATTATCTGCTTGGGTGAAATCTATTTGAGTAATTATGTTTGCATATGCTTTTTCTGTATCAATATCTTCCGGTGAAAAAGGAGGATCTGCTACATCCCAGATGTTTTTCAAATGCATAAACACTTTTTTGTGCTCATCATTCTCTTTTACCCATAAATGGACTTTTTCAATTTCTTCCGCTGAGGCTTCTTTTGAAAAAACTTTGAATATAATTGCTTCTATATTGTCATTAATTTCTATCATACTCTCTGACTAATATCAATAAGACGATTAAAGGTAAAATAACCACGTGTTTAAAAGTATAAAAGGAGTAAAAAAAGAATAATAAGAAAATCTTTAAGACTTATTCTTAATTGGGCTAAGGCTTTACTTATTCTATCTTCGACCGCTCGCTCCGATATATTTAGTTTTTCTGCGATTTCTTTATATTTCATTTCTTTGTATCTACTCATGGTAAATGCCTCCCTTTGTTTTTCAGGAAGTTTTGATATTGCCTCCACCAAATGCTGATGTAAGTCAGAGTATAATACATAGTCTTCTGCCGAATCAAAATCATTAAAAGAAGAGAACAATTTGGTCGCATAGCTGTCTACTATTTTTTTGTGTCGAAGGTGATCAAGGCAACTATTTCTTACTGATCTCAATAGATATGATTTTAGGGATGTTTCTATATTAAGTTCATTTCTATCATTCCATAATTTGAGAAATATATTTTGAACTATGTCTTCACATATCGTTTTATCTTGAACTATTGTTCCTGCAAAAAGGACAAGGTTTTTATAATAAGCACTAAAGAGAATTGAATATGATTGGTGGCAATCTTTTTTAAGTCTAGCCAATAATTGGGATTCAAGTTGATATGTATTCTTGTTTAGCATACAGAAAATTCAACGGCTGATAATGGTCAAAATCATATAGATAAAAAAAGGTTATTGTAGTATGATTTCGAAACGAAGGTACATCTTTTTTCTAAATTATCAATAAAAAGAGCTTATAACAATAAAAAAGATAATGGGTTTTAATTGTATATATAAGAAATGTAAATGCCATTCACAG
>NZ_JAEPKU010000134.1 GCF_016652235.1 Dysgonomonas sp. Marseille-P4677 | reverse complement strand
TGCATATTTCAGATATGGAATAGAAATCCATTTCCATGTATCGACAAATTTCATTGGCTAATTTTTCACTATACTTCGACATTACAATTTGTTTTATGAGTTACAATCTGAAGTATAGATAAATATACTGAAAATCAATTATTGACACCCATAAAAAAGAGCTGTAGGACTATACAGTCTACAGCTCTTTATAATATATTGAGTCTATCTAATACTACTTATTCAAATTCGGGTTATTTTGAGTTTCCGAAGCAGGAATAGCAAAAATGTAATATGGACTATCAGCTTTAAATGCCGTTCCATCAGGGAATTTCAGAATAGTATGTCCTTGCACTGTTAATGTCTTATCACCTACAACCACAGTCGTATTGTCAGGTACCTGCTTTCTTTCTACAGATCTTTTTCTTCGCTTAATATCATATAAAGAAAAGCCTTCACCAAACAATTCTTTCCTACGCTCGATAAGGATTTTATCTACAAGTTCATCTTTCGATAATCCGGAAAGATCAGGTTGTTCCGCACCGCGCTGAGTTCTCAATTCATTCAGTTTTTCTATTGCTTTGTTCAGCAGATTTTGTTCAGCTAATGCTTCTGCTTCGATCAATACCATTTCAGCTTTACGCATCATCACAATATCGGCTGTTTGGTCACTTTTAAATCTGAACTTTTTGTACATCAATCCCCCCTCAAAACGAGTTGCATCCCATTCGAACAATTGAGTACGAATATCACTCTCATCAAACAGGTCTTTGAAATACGGATCGGCCATAAAACTGTAATAGTAAGATGAAGTAGACGATACATCCAAATAGTGAAAGTTATAGCTGGCATTACTCTGGTCAGCAGTTTGTCCGTGCCCCCAAATCCATTCAGGATTGTTCTGATCGTTAAAACCTCCGAGGTAATCAGTTTGGGCCATCCATTTATATGGAGTCTCAGCTTCTTTTGCATATTTCTCGGCATCTACCCAAGATTCGGTTTGCAGATATAGGCGTGCCAAAAGACCGGAAATAATACTTTTATTTATCTTGTGCTTAGATGTACCGCCACTGTATGAACCAATTCCTTTGTATGCTTCCAACAGATCATCTTCGGCTTGCTTGTATACTTTTTCTACAGTTTCTCTTGGATTTCCCTCTGTATTTCTATTAGTCGGAGTCAGATAAATAGGCACACAAGGTTCATTCAGATTGTCTTTATAGTTACCTGCAAAATATGTAGCCAGATTAAGATACATGTATCCTCTCAGAGCATACGCTTGTGATTTTACTCTAACTTTTAATGCCGCATCACCGGGAACCCCATCTATTTTTGTTATCAAATGGTTCATATTGTCTATCGTTTTATATGCGATAGCCCAGATATTTTGTACAGTTCCCGAACTTGTGCTGACTGTAGCCGAAAATGAGTATTGAGAATAAAAGCCATATTTATTTGGCTGCATGGCCACATCACTCCCCATAGCATCGCTACTGCGGAACAAACATGCCCATCCCGGATTTGCATAGGTATTAAATGTTTCCATCATATACGACCATGTACCATTCAATACCTTTTCTGCATTTACTGCATTATCAAACACTACATCTTCTGCTGCCGCATTAGTAGGGTTAGTTTCCAAATCGCAAGATTGGAGCGAATAACCCAAAATTGCAAATATGATTATATATAATACTTTTTTCATTGTTTTCTGTTTTTTCGGATTACTAACTAGTTAGAATGTAAGATTAACTCCTACTGATCCTGTGCGCATAGCCGGATAACGGAAATAACTAACACCGTTGATGTTTTGTTCCGGATCAAGACCTTGTTCGCCAAATATTGTAAATAGATTTTCTCCCTGTAAGAACACTTTACAATTGCTTATATATATCTTTTTTAGTAAAGATTTAGGCAAATTGTATCCTATCGTCATATTTTTCATACGCATATAGCTGGCATCTACGAGGAAGCGCGTCGATGTACTTGTCCAAGAATTGGAATTTACTGTTTGCAGACGCGGAATATCCGTATATCTATTTTCAGGTGTCCAGTGATCCAACATATCTACAGACATAGAACGTCCGGCACTGCTACCATTGTGTAAAATATATAATTTATCCTGATTGAACAGTTTTCCACCAATAGAGTAAGCAAAAAGCGCAGAGAATTCAAAATCTTTGAATGTGAGATTTGTACTGAATCCACCTACCAGATCGGGAATGGCACTTCCTTTAACAATTTTAGATTTAGTTGTATTCGCATTGTTATAGGTTTTTGTTGGAACTCTCTCGCCATTGTCGTTGGTCATGTACCACTGAGGTAATCCATCCTCCGGGTCTATACCGGCCCATTCCACCATAAAGAAGTCGTAAATAGATCCTCCTTTTCGTAATAATTTAGTACCCGAAATAATTTGCTCTTGCGGCAGTTCAGTTATTTTGTTTTTATAATGAGTTGCATTTACTGTTAAATCCCATTTAAGATCTTTAGTTTCAATGATACGACCTGTAATAGAAAGTTCTACCCCATAGTTTTTCATTGCGCCGATGTTGGCCGAAAGACCTGAATAACCTGTCGATAATGGTTTTGGAATTTCAAATAATAAATCTTTTGATCTGCGGTTGAAGTATTCGAAAGATCCTGTCAACCTGCTGTTGAAAAAGGCATAATCAAGACCAATATTCAGATTCAGATTCGTTTCCCATTGTAGGTCTTCAGTATCCAAACGAGATGTAACAAAACCTGATTCTCCCAGATTATTTTGTATCTTAAACAAAGCTTTGTATGCATAATATTCACTTAGGTTGTCATTTCCCTGTCCACCATAGCTGGCACGAAGAGAAAGTTTGTTGATAGCTCCGATATTCTTCATTAAGTCTTCTTCAGATATTCTCCAAGAACCTCCAACAGACCAGAATGTACCCCAGCGACTTTTCGGTGAGAAACGAGAAGAACCATCACGGCGAATCGAAGCAGAAGCATAATATTTATTATTATAATTATACTCTCCACTACCAAAATAACTCAATAACTTATATTGATCCGAATATCCACCAAAATCTACAAGAAGGCTTGCTGCATCGGGGTCTTCGAAACTTAGAGCCGGAAGTCCGCTGCGTTGACCGTAAAAGTTAGTTGTGTTATATTCATAATACTCTTCGGCAAGGAATTTGAGGTTATGCACATCTTCCACTGTGGTTTTATATGTGAATACATTATTACCTGTAGATCCTGTAGTGCGATAATTATATTTTGTAACAGAACCTTTTATATCATTCTTTATTTCAGGACCTATACTTGGGTTGTAATAGTTGTGATTGTTTCTGTTCGTATAATCGATATTGATACTACCTCTGTATGATAGGCCCTTATATATATCTATTTCTACAGCAGCTCTGATGGATGCCATATCCCTTATTACTCTATTAAAATCGTAAGGAGCAGTACCTAGATGATTGTTACCACTAGATGCAGAAGATGGCCTATAATCTCCAAAATCATATTCTTTCTTACCATCAAGAAAATCTCCTGTATTAGGATCTCGTTTCCAAATAGGATAAAAACTCGGAATCAAACGAGCTGTAAATAAAGCATTTGCTGTAGAGGTGTCATCACCCTTTGGCGCATTTTGTTTCGAATGAGTAAGTCCTATACTTGTAGAAACACGCAGCCACGGCTTAAGATCAGAATTTAGGTTTACACGACCTGTATATCGCTTAAAATCCGAAGCTGGAGCAATACCCTGATCGTCAAGATAGTTGAGTGAGATATAATAAGTCGTTCCCGCACTACCTCCAGATATACCTACATTTGTTTCCAAACGATGAGCATCTTGGGTATACTCATCCGACCAATTATCGTTCCATAGAGGGGTAGCACCTGCCACCATATTACCATTTGTATCTACTGGTTTCGGAAAAGCTGTACCATATGGATTCATATTGTTAACACCTAAACGTGCTGTTAGATTATCAGTTGCGTATTGAGCAGCCGCATCCGGAGTAGCTCCGTTTACATAAAGTTGTTGATTGCGCATAGCTTCCCATGTCATCTGGAAATACTGATTGGTAGTTACCTGTTTGTAATCTTTTACTGCACGTCCCGATATACCGTATGTAAAGCGGGCGTCTACAACAGCTTTCTCATTTTTACGGCCTTGCTTTGTTGTAATGATAATAAGACCATTACCTGCACGTGAACCGTAAAGAGCAGTCGAGGCTGCATCTTTTAGTACGTTTATCGATTCTATATCTGCCGGATTCAGAGAGTTGAGACTACCATCATATGGAGCACCGTCTACAATATACAATGGCTTACTGGATGCGTTGATAGATCCAACTCCACGAATGAATATGTCAGCATCTGAGCCCGGCTGCCCGGAGGCAGCTACCGATTGCACACCCGAAGCAGTACCTTGAAGCAAACGAGAAACACTACTCACCTGTGATTTCGAAATATCTTTTGCTTTTACGGTCGAAGCCGAACCTGTATATCCTGCTTTGGATGCAGTACCATATGCTACAACGATAACATCGTCTAATATATTTTCGGAACTCTCCATAGTTACATTAATGGTATTTGATGCAACTATTACTTCTTTTGTTTCATATCCTATATAGGTAAAAACAATAGTTTTTGATTTTTCGGCAGCAAGTGAATACTTGCCGTCCAAATCCGTTATCGTACCACTAGTGGTACCTTTTATTGAAACAGCTACACCTATAAGAGGTTCGCCATCTTGGTCTATAACTGTACCTCTTACAATATTGCCAGTTTGGGCAAGAACAAGAGATACGTTTAGTAGAGCAATAAAGAAAGTGATTATCTTTAACTTCATGATAACTAAAATAAAATTATATAATAGATTGAACAGTTATATTTTTATTCGATTTTAATACGGTGGAATACTACTCTAATGTTTATCTTTTCTTAAGTTATTTTCTTCAAATAATAATATCACGGATCGTTTACGATCCATATCAATAAAAGCACTAAAAACAAGTAATATCTTAAGGATATTTTTGGCAAATATAACAATTATTAGATATTAAAAAAATACCTATATTATGGTATATTAGCTATTTTTGGGTTTTGCCAATATTTTTTTGTTAAAAAGAGTCTGCATCTACTATCTTTTTGCTTTTATTTTATATTTTTAACACATTCTCCAGTTTTATATTCGTATATAATATAGTACTCATTTAATTTTAATTAAAAAAGGTTTATATCTAGTTTTTGAATATATCTATCTCATCCCCCTGTGTGTGTAAGAAAGGATAAAATCCTAAAGTCAAGAAAATTATCATTCTGGCATATAAAAGGTCAATAATTATATAAAATTATTTATTTTAAGTCTTAAAAGTTTATCTTTGTGACTCTAAAAAATAACTATAAAATATTTTATTATGAAACCAACCTTGTATGTGCTTGCCGCTGGTATGGGAAGCCGTTATGGAAGCCTTAAGCAAATGGACGGACTAGGTCCTAATGGAGAAACAATTATGGATTATTCCATCTATGATGCTCTAAGAGCCGGATTTGGAAAAGTTGTATTTGTTATACGTAAATCATTTGATGCAGAATTCCGTGAAAAAATCGTGTCAAAATATGAAAATCATATCCCAGTGGAAGTAGTCTACCAGGAACTGGATAATTTGCCCGCCGGATTCACACTGCATCCGGACAGACAAAAACCGTGGGGCACAAATCATGCCGTTATGATGGCTAAAGATGTTATCAACGAACCTTTTGCCGTTATTAATGCAGATGATTTTTATGGACGTGAAAGCTATGTTATCTTAGCCGACCAATTGAATAAAATGGTAGATACAGAGAATCATTATTGCATGGTAGGCTATCGCTTAAGTAATACCCTCTCCGAAAGTGGAGCTGTTGCACGAGGAGTTTGTGAAACCGATGATCAGGGCTTCTTAAAAAGTGTTGTGGAACGTACCCATATCGAGCGCAAAGATGGAGACATACAATATAAAGATGCTGAAAACTATTGGTATAAACTTGGGGAAAACACTCCGGTTTCGATGAACATGTGGGGTTTTACGCCCGACTATTTCGAACACTCTGAAAAATACTTTGTTAAGTTTTTAGAAGCTAACATAGGGAATCATAAAGCGGAGTATTTTATACCGTTGATGGTAGATCACCTTATTGTTAATAAAACAGCTGATGTAAAAGTATTGGATACTCCGTCAAAATGGTTTGGAGTAACATATTCTGAAGACAGACCTTCGGTAGTTGAAAAAATACAAAAACTTGTAGAAAAAGGAGAATATCCGACTCCGTTATGGAAATAACACGGAATAGGTTATTTTATCTTATTTTAAACCCTAATCTCGCATAAATTTGTTATTTTTGCATCGGTTTAAGAATATATGATTTATTCACAATAATTATTATAAATAAAAACTCAAAAACAATGGTAAGTTACAAAGATTTAGGGCTAGTAAACACGAGAGATATGTTTGCAAAAGCCGTAAAAGGAGGATATGCAATTCCTGCGTTTAACGTCAACAATATGGAGCAGTTGCAAGCTATCGTTCAGGCTGCTTCAGAAACAAAATCTCCGGTAATTGTACAGGCTTCTAAAGGCGCTCGTCAATATGCTAACCCAATCTTATTACGTTACATGCTTCAAGGAGCTGTAGAATATGCAAAAAGCTTAGGATGGGAAAAACCACAAATCGTTCTTCACTTAGACCATGGTGATACTTTCGAAACTTGTAAAGACTGTATCGATTCAGGGTTCTCTTCTGTAATGATCGATGGTTCTCATCTTCCATATGAAGAAAATATTGCTC
Organism: Dysgonomonas sp. Marseille-P4677; assembly: GCF_016652235.1. Classification (GTDB taxonomy): domain Bacteria; phylum Bacteroidota; class Bacteroidia; order Bacteroidales; family Dysgonomonadaceae; genus Dysgonomonas. Next base: position 5,252 of record NZ_JAEPKU010000134.1, on the reverse strand, counting down.
TTACAAAAAAAGTTGTTGATTACGCTCACAAATTTGATGTAACAGTAGAAGGTGAACTTGGAGTATTAGCAGGTGTAGAAGATGAAGTATCTTCAGATCATCATACATACACAAGACCAGAAGAAGTTGTAGACTTTGCAACAAGAACAGGTTGTGATTCTCTTGCTATTTCTATCGGTACTTCTCACGGAGCAAACAAATTTACTCCGGAACAATGTACTAAAGACGCTAACGGACATCTTGTTCCGCCTCCATTGCGTTTCGACATCTTGGAAGATATAGAAAAAGAACTTCCTGGATTCCCTATCGTTCTTCATGGTGCTTCATCAGTTCCACAAGAAGAAGTGGCTACTATCAATAAATATGGTGGTGCGCTTAAAGATACAATTGGTATCCCTGAAGAGCAATTGCGTAAAGCTGCAAAATCGGCTGTATGTAAAATCAATATCGACTCTGATAGCCGTTTAGCTCTAACAGCTGCAGTTCGTGAAGTATTTGCTACAAAACCGGCTGAATTCGATCCACGTAAATATCTAGGACCAGCTCGTGACAACATGAAAAAACTATACAAACACAAAATTGAAGAAGTGTTGGGTAGTGCAGGAAAAGCTGAATAATTAGATTTTCTTCTATTATAAAATAAAAGAGTTGGCTATTGAAAGTCAACTCTTTTTTGTTATAGCCTGAACCGAACATATATGACGATTATTATTGAGTACTCAATCTGAGAGATAATCTTTATTGAAAGATATTGTTCAGAGACCAATTCTCATAATATATTTCCATATAAAATACTGATACAATTAATTTCAAATCAATATTCGCTCCTATCATAAAAAACTAATAACTTTGAAGGCGTAAAAACAATTAAACTATATGAAATACAAATTAATTATGGCATTATTTCTGGGAGCTGCAATGATTGGCTGCAATTCGGCAGACAAGAAAACAGAAACAGACAAAGAACCTCCTATTATAGGAAAAGCTACAGTTGTTGCCGAAAACGGCATAATGACTCCCGAAATCCTTTACAGCTTCGGACGTATAAGTGATGTACAGATATCTCCTGACAAATCGAAGGTTCTGTATGGAGTTACCTATGTGAGTATAGAGCAGAATAAGACTAACAGAGAATTGTTTACAATGAATGTAGATGGTTCGAACAAAAAGCAAATCACTCAAACTCCTAAAAGTGAAAATAATGCTATATGGATAAAAGGAGGAACTAAAATCGCATTTTTAAGTAGTGATAGTGGTTCATCTCAGATATGGGAAATGAATGCTGACGGCACCCAACGAACTCAAATAAGTGAAATTGAAGGTGGTATCGACGGTTTCTCATACTCTCCTGACGAGAAAAAAATTATGTATATCAAAAACGTTAAATTTGGAGAACGTACTGTAGATAAATATCCGGATTTGCCAAAAGCTTCAGGACGTATTATAGATGACTTGATGTACAAACACTGGGATCATTGGGTGGAAGAAATACCTCATACATTTATAGCAGACTATGATGGCTCTAAACTTTCTAATAGTATAGATATACTGGATGGTGAACCTTACGAATGTCCAATGCTTCCTTATGGTGGTACAGAACAGATAGCTTGGAGTCCTGATAGTAAGACAATCGCTTATACCTGTAGAAAGAAAAAAGGGCTGGAATATGCACTCTCTACCAACTCAGATATATACTTATATGATATAGAAACCAAACAAACATCGAACCTTACCGAAGGGATGATGGGCTATGATACAAATCCGACCTTCTCTCCCGATGGAAAATATATTGCTTGGCAGAGCATGGAACGTGATGGATACGAATCTGATAAAAATAGAATGTTCGTACTAAATCTGGCTACTGGAGAGAAAATATATGTAACCGAGAAATTTGATTACAATACTGATTTCCTTACATGGAATGACAACGAAAGCATTTATTTCATATCATGTGTAGAGGCAAAAACACATATATTCAAAGCCTTCGTTCACACTAAAGAAATTAATCAAATTACAAAAGGAGACTATGACTATGAATCTTTCGGTATATCCGGAGATAAATTAATAGCCTTGCGCCACTCATTGTCTGCCCCGAATGAAATATATACTGTAAATACAGCCAATGGAGAAGCAACAGAAATAAGCTTCGAGAATAAGGAAATAATAAGTCAATTAACAATGGGTAAGGTAGAAGAACGTTGGATACCGACTACTGATGGCAAAAAGATGTTGACATGGGTTGTATATCCTCCTAACTTCGATCCAAATAAAAAATACCCTGCCCTACTCTATTGTCAAGGCGGTCCTCAAAGCACTGTTAGTCAATTCTGGTCTTACCGTTGGAATCTGCAAATGATGGCGGCGAACGGATATATTATTGTGGCTCCAAACCGCAGAGGTTTGCCGGGATTCGGACAGGAGTGGCTTGAGCAAATTAGCAAGGATTATGGTGGTCAGAATATGAAAGACTATCTATCAGCTATTGATGCTGTGGCTAAAGAACCATTTGTTAACGCAGATAAGCTTGGATGTACGGGTGCCAGTTATGGAGGATTCTCTACATATTGGTTAGCAGGAAATCACAACAAGAGATTCAAAGCATTCCTTTCTCATGCCGGCATATTCAATCTCGAAGCGCAATATCTGGAAACAGAAGAGATGTGGTTTGCCAATTGGGATCTAGGAGGCTCGTTCTGGGATAGAAACAACTCTATAGCTCAGCGCTCATATGCTAATTCTCCACATCGGTTTGTAGATAAATGGGATACTCCTATTATGATTACTCATGGTGAACTAGACTACCGTATATTAGCATCGCAGGGTATGATGGCTTTCAACGCAGCCAAACTAAAAGGAATACCTGCCCGCATGCTTATTTATCCAAATGAAAACCACTGGATCTCTCAACCTCAGAATGGAGTCTTATTTCAACGTGAGTTTGCTCGCTGGTTCGATACCTATCTGAAATAATTAATAAACAAAAAAGGATACCAGTATGATTGGTATCCTTTTTTATATCAATTTATCGTTAGTCGATTATATTCCAGACATTACCTCTTATACGATCCTCGAAAGCCGAAAGAGAAGCTTTAGCACCCTCTCCCATCGATATTATAATCTGCTTATAAGGAACTGTTGTAACATCTCCTGCCGCATATACACCCGAAACGTTTGTACGACAATGTCCATCTACTTCTATCTCTCCGAAACGATTAGTATTAACCAGATCTTTAAAGACTGAACTATTTGGAGCTAACCCTATTTGAACAAAAATACCATCCAAATCTAAAACACGCTCCTCATCGGTTGCCCTATCTTTCACTTTCAGTCCGGTTACTTTTTCGTTTCCTAATACCTCTGTAGTTTGAGTGTTCAGTATTATTTCAACATTCGGAAGACTTTTAGCTTTATTTTGCAATACTGTATCCGCCTTCAACTCTTCCATAAATTCGAATACAGTAACTCGTGAACAAATTCCTGCTAGGTCTATGGCAGCTTCTATCCCCGAATTTCCGCCTCCTATTACAGCCACATGCTTTCCTTTGTAGAAAGGGCCATCGCAGTGAGGGCAGAATGCTACGCCTTTTCCTATGTATTGCGATTCTCCGGGTATATTCAATTTTCTCCAACTGGCTCCAGTAGCTATAATAAGGGCAGATGTGATAAATCTCTCCCCTCCACTAACGTGGATCAGTTTATTATTCTCCTCTACTTTCTCAACTTTTTCTACTTTTCGGTGCTCGAGTAAGTCTATCGAATAATCCTGCATATGCATCTTTAGATTAGCAGACAATTCTTCTCCTGTCGTTTTACTTACAGAAATAAGATTCTCTATACCTACAGTTTCTTTAACTTGTCCGCCTATACGCTCAGCAAGTAAGGCGACCTTCAATCCCTTTCTAGCAGAATATATGGCAGCAGAGCAACCTGCAGGCCCACCTCCAACGACAACAACGTCATAGTTCTTAATTTCCGAATCAGTACTTTTTGTATCCGATCCGTATTTTTCTTCAAGTTTTACCAACAATTCAGCAAAATCACCTCGTCCAACATGTATTAATTTGCCATCGGCAAATACAGCCGGAACTCCTTGTAGTTTTAAAGCATCTACTTCTTCCTGGTTTATGGCACCATCAACCATTTCGTGACTTATTTCCGGATTAGAGATAGCCATTATATTTAACGCTTGAACAATATCCGGACAATTAGTACATGTAAGTGATACATAAGTGGTCAAATGGATAGGCCCCTTTAATGCTTTTACTCGGCTTAAAATAAAGTCATCGGGAATATTCTTCCCTTTTCCATCACTATTTAATACTGCTAAAAGTAAAGATGTAAATTCATGCCCATTAGGAATCCCCCTAAACTTGACGCCTGTGTTTTGCCCATCTTTTAAGAGTATAAATTCAAGGCCATTTCCATCATTTATTTGGCTCGATAGTTTTGGCGAACAAGATACTACATCTCCAAGTAGCTCTAATAACTCGCTACGACTTTCATGTTGCCCGGAAACTTTTATATCGAATACATATTGAGAGTTTAGGTCAGCGAAAAGAGACTTTAACTGTTCTTTTAAGGATGTGTCTAACATATAATTTTTTCAAATAGTTTGTAAAAAATAAGACCGGCCTAAGACCGGTCTTGTTATTTCTAGATCTTTCCGACCAAATCAATACTAGGCTTCAACGTTTCTTCACCTTTCTTCCATTTTGCAGGGCACACTTCACCATCGTGAGTAGCAACAAACTGAGCAGCCTCCACTTTGCGAAGAAGTTCGTCTGCATTACGGCCAATTCCGTTATCATGAATCTCAGCAATTTTAACTTGCCCTTCTGGATTCACTAAGAATGTACCTCTATAAGCCATTCCATCTTCTTCTATCATAACACCGAAAGCACGGCTAAGAACACCTACTGTATCAGCAAGCATTGGATATTTGATTTTGCGAATACTTTCTGAAGCATCGTGCCATGCCTTATGCACGAAATGTGAATCTGTACTTACAGAATATACTTCTACTCCCATTGCTTGAAGCTGCTCATATTTATCAGCAACATCAACCAACTCTGTAGGACAAACAAATGTAAAGTCAGCCGGATAAAAGAAGAAAATTGCCCATTTTCCTTTTACATCTTCATGAGAAACTGTTTTGAACGCACCATTGTGGTAAGCCTGTACTTTAAATTCAGGTAATTGTAAATTAATGATTGACTGCATAGTAATTTTTTATATTAATATTAGAATTATAA
>NZ_JAEPKU010000133.1 GCF_016652235.1 Dysgonomonas sp. Marseille-P4677 | reverse complement strand
ATGAATTTCCATTGGAAAAAGCAAGAGAAGTATTGAAAAATGAAACAATTGCAGTTATCGGTTATGGAGTACAAGGACCGGGGCAAGCTTTGAATCTTCGCGATAATGGGTTCAATGTAATCATCGGACAACGTAAAGGTGGTAAAACTTGGGAGAAAGCTATCGCAGACGGTTGGGTTCCGGGCGAAACTTTATTCGATATAGAAGAAGCTGCTGAAAAAGGTACAATTATTCAGTATTTACTGTCTGATGCTGCCCAAATTGAAGTTTGGCCTCGTCTTAAACCATACCTAACAGCTGGTAAAGCATTATATTTTTCGCACGGATTTGGCATCACTTACAAAGAACGTACAGGGATTATACCTCCGGCCGATATAGATGTAATTCTAGTTGCGCCTAAAGGTTCTGGAACAAGTCTTCGTCGTATGTTCTTGGAAGGTCGTGGTTTGAATTCAAGTTATGCTATATTTCAAGATGCTACAGGCCGTGCTAAAGAACGAGTAATTGCTCTTGGTATTGGTGTTGGTTCAGGATATTTGTTCGAAACAGATTTTAAACGTGAAGTATATTCTGACTTAACAGGCGAACGTGGTACACTTATGGGTGCTATCCAAGGTATTCTTCAAGCTCAATACGAAGTGCTTCGTGAAAATGGGCACTCTCCATCAGAAGCATTCAACGAAACAGTAGAAGAGCTTACTCAATCGTTGATGCCTTTATTTGCAGAAAAAGGTATGGACTGGATGTATGCTAACTGTTCTACTACAGCTCAACGTGGAGCCCTTGATTGGATGGGACCTTTCCACGATGCTACAAAGCCAGTGTTTGAAAAATTATACAAAGAAGTAGCTTGTGGAAATGAAGCTCAACGCTCAATTGATACAAACTCTAAGCCTGACTATCGTGAAAAGCTGGAAGAGGAATTAAAAGCTCTTCGCGAAAGTGAAATGTGGCGTACAGGTGCAGTAGTTAGAAAATTGAGACCTGAAAATAACTAATAAGCGTTAGATTTATTTTATATAAGTCTTACGGTCTATTATAAAAATACTATTTATCCGTTAGTAAAAATTTATTTTACTAACGGATTTTTTTTATGCATCTTAGTTTATTCTATTCTTGATATATGAAAATCAGGAATAGATATTTATAAAATGCCAGAGAGTAATAAGATTTATCTTATTACTCTCTGAAAGTACATATCCATCTATAAAACTATAATATCTATAGATGGATGAGTAGTTTATTAAAACTTATTTTAATAAGTTTTCTATTTTTTCTGTCAAAACAGCTTTTTGAGCAGCACCAACTTGTTTGTCTACAACCTCTCCATTCTTAATGAATAAAATTGTAGGTATATTGCGAATGCCATACTTAGATGTAATCTCGTCATTATTATCAACATCCACCTTACCGATAGTTACTCTATCAGCGTATTCTGTGGCTAATTCTTCCACAATAGGGCCTACCATACGGCAAGGACCGCACCATTCTGCCCAAAAATCTATAACAAGTGGTTTGTCTGATTTCAATATGTCCTCAAACCCTGCATCTGTAATTTCTAAAGCCATAACTTTTTTCTATTTGTTTATTAATTATATTTATATTATTTATCAATCCGATTCGCTTCGCAAAGGTAATTAAAGTATTTAAATTATAAAAGTTTCAGTTAACCGTAAATATAATATTTTCGTTTTCTGTCAGATAATCAATTAGTTCCTGCCTGACATTTATTTTGAAATTGCGAGAAAACAAATCCACTTTCATATTTCTCTCACCATCAACTACCTGAAAATATAACAAAGAATTACCCGGATTGTTTTTTGTTAAAATAGATAATTCTTCTACCATTTGGTTGTTCATGTCGTGTAGAGGTAATGTGATCGTGAGTTTTTCAATCAACCTGTCTTTTACATCAGGTAACAATTGGACTGATAATAATTTAAATTCCAGTTGACTTTCGTCGTATCTACGTCCTTGCACACGTCCTTTTATATAAACATACAATCCGGGACGTCCATATTTACCAAAATTGATATAATCGTCTCCAAATAAAGGTATCTCACCACTACCTGTAAAATCTTCGATACGAATTATCATAAAAGGTTTTCCGGTACGGGTTATACCCTCCCTTACAGATGAAACAAGCCCTCCGATAGTAACATCTTTATTTTTAATAGCCTCCTTGTCTTCAATTTCAGACATTCCTACATTACAAACGTATTTCAAAATTATTTTATATTCGTCTAAAGGATGTGCTGATAAATAGATTCCGATGAGTTCGCGTTCTTTGTTCAAACGCTCGAGGTCAGACCACTTTTCTACATGCGGAATATCAGGACGAGCTATATCGAATGATGTATCGTCTCCAAAAAGAGAATTAGCAGCTGTGTTCTTATCCAGTTGATATTTATTTCCATAACGAATTAAGGAATCGATGAATATTTCACCTTTTCCATTTACCCCAAAGAACTGCTCCCTGCTTACTTCAGGAAAAGCATCGAAAGCACCCGCTAAAGCCAGTGATTCTATATTTTTTCTGTTGCATGTGCTTAGATTCACCCGTTCTACAAAGTCGAAAATGTTTTTGAACGGCCCGTTTTTTTCTCTTTCTTCTATTATATTCATAACAGCACCTTCTCCAACTCCTTTAACCGCTCCAATTCCAAAACGAATATTGCCGGTTTTATCCACTGAGAATTTGAGAAAAGATTCATTTACATCAGGGCCAAGTACGTTTATACTCATAGATTTACACTCATCCATAAACTTTGTGATTTCAGTTATATTGGATAAGTTTCGTGATAGTACAGCAGCCATATATTCGGATGGGTAATTCGCTTTTAACCAAGCTGTCTGATATGCTACCCAAGAATAGCAGGTAGCATGTGATTTATTGAATGCATAGGAAGCGAATTTTTCCCAATCGGCCCAAATTTTATCTAATGTTTTTTTTGCATGCCCGTTTTTTGTTCCTCCGGCAATGAACTTTTCTTTCAGGGCATTCATCTTATCGATAAGCTTCTTTCCCATCGCCTTACGTAATTCATCGGACTGACCACGTGTAAAATCGGCAAGTAGCCGGGATAGTAACATGACTTGCTCCTGATATACCGTAATACCATATGTGTCGTTTAGATAGCGTTCCATGATCGGAATATCGTAAGAAATTTCTTCACGTCCATGTTTACGGGCTACAAACGAAGGTATATAGTCCATCGGACCGGGACGATAAAGAGCATTCATCGCTATAAGGTCTTCAAATTTGGTTGGCTGCAGTTCCTTCAAATACTTTTGCATCCCTGCTGACTCAAACTGGAATGTACCTGTCGTTTTTCCCTGACTATAGAGTTCATAGGTTTTGGGGTCTTCTAATGAGATTGTACTTATATCTATTTCTTCACCTGTTGTATGCTTAATATTTTCAATGGCTTCTTTAATGATCGATAATGTTTTCAGACCTAAGAAGTCCATTTTGATGAGGCCTGTTTCTTCAATTACTGTACCTTCATACTGAGTAACAAGAATATTCTCGCCGGTCTCTTTATCTTCAGCTGTACTTACAGGTACAATATCGGATATAGCTTGCTGTCCGATAATGATTCCGCAAGCATGAACTCCCGTATTCCGAACGTTACCTTCGAGCATTTGTGCATACTTCAAAGTATCACGCATTATCGGGTCTGGACTATTGGCTGCATCTTTTAGTTCGGGTACATAATCTATGGCGTCCTTGAGGGTCACTTTTTTCTTATCGGGAATACGATCGGGTACGAATTTAGCCAGACGATTCGAATCTGCTAATGGTAATTTCTGAACACGCGCAACATCTTTTATTGCTGACTTAGTTGCCATTGTACCATAGGTTATGATATGGGCCACACGTTCCTGTCCGTATTTTTCAGTTACCCATTTCAAAACTTTCCCACGTCCATCATCATCGAAGTCAATATCGATATCAGGCATGGAGATACGGTCGGGGTTTAAGAAACGTTCGAAAAGCAAGTCATACTTAATCGGGTCGATGTCTGTAATACCCAAACAGTATGCTACAGCCGATCCGGCTGCAGACCCGCGTCCGGGGCCAACTGCTACTCCCATATTTCGTGCAGCTGCAATGAAATCTTGTACAATAAGGAAATAACCTGGGAAACCCATTGTTTTCATGACATCTAATTCAAAGTCTAATCGTTCGATAATTTCAGGGCTTCGATCAGTACCATAGCGTTTATCTGCACCTATCATTGTCAGATGTTTCAAATAATCAGACTCCAGTTTGATACGAATTACCTTATCATATCCTCCCAAACGGTGATATTCCTTATCACCAAACTCCTGTATAAGATCTGCTTCTGAATATTTCTGTTTATATCCTTCTTCTGTACCAAAAGATGCTTCTATTGTAAAAAATGGCATTAAGGCATCCGAATCGATAGAATAAAAATCAACTTTGTCAACCACCTCTAATGTGTTCTCCAATACATGAGGGAGATCAGCAAATATTTGATTCATTTCAGCCGTAGTCTTCAACCATTCTTGCTTTGTGTAACGCATTCGCTTAGGATCGTCAAAATCCTTACCTGTACTTAGACAAATCAAACGGTCATGTGCATCAGCATCTTCTTCTTCTACAAAGTGAACGTCATTAGTAGCAATGACTTTTACATTGAATTTTTCGCCTAGCTTCAGTAATTCTGCATTTACTTTTTGTTGCAGAGGATAAGCTTCGATATTAGCATCGGGGCGGTTTGTCTTATGACGCTGAAGTTCCAGATAGAAATCGTCTCCAAAAAGATTTTTAAACCATTGGACAGCTTTTTCGGTTTCTTCTACATCCCCAGCCTGTATTTTTTTAGGAATTTCACCTCCAAGGCAGGCTGTAGAAACAATCAAGCCTTCATGATATTTTTCGAGTAACTCCTTATCTATGCGGGGACGCATATAGTAACCTTCTGTCCAGCTCTGCGAAACCATTTTGATCAAGTTTTTATAGCCTTTCAGATTTTTTGCTAATACAACTAAATGCCAACCACTCATATCGGGTCTACCTTCTTTTAAGTGACGTCCCCGACGAGCGACATAGCACTCACAGCCTATAATCGGTTTGAATTTCTTGGCTTCCTGCTCTTTTATTTTTATCTTTAATTGTTCTATTTCTTCTCCATGATTGTTGTCCGTATCGCCTTTCAACTTCTTTATTTCACCTTTCAATTCTTTTATCGCTCCATCATATTTAGAGTTTTTCTTTTTTACATAGTTGTAAAATTCTTTGACTCCAAACATAGCACCATGATCGGTAAGAGCAATCCCCTTCATGCCATCGGCAATTGCTTTATCTACCAAATTTTGGATGCTGGCCTGTCCATCGAGCATTGAATATTGAGAATGGACATGTAAGTGTACAAAATTATTCATATCTGCGTTTTAGCTTTTTCCTGATTTGTAAAGTTACAACAATTAGAAGCTATACTAAAGAAAAAGTATTGGCAGTTTTCAACAAGTAAGGATTTTTAAAGATTCAGTTGATTAATAAAAAAATATTTCTAAAGAATGAAAGTATAAACTATCTTTGAGAAGAAAATGTAACACAACATAATGATAAAAAAGAACTTCCTATTTTTACTCCTTTTAATTTCTATTTCTACATATGCGCAAAAGGTTAAGATTGCAGGAGTGGTGACGGATAGCAAGCATTATCCTATCTCTTTTGTATCTGTAGTACAGGCCAATAGTTTAAATGGAGTATATACTAATAACCAAGGATTCTATGAATTGCAGGCGGCTTCGAAAGATTCTATCAAAATAATTTTCTCATCTGTCGGGTATAAGAAACATATATATATACTTCCAGACTTATCGGAAGATGTAATATTGGATGTTGTATTACAAGAGGAAGACAAGGTATTGAATACCGTTGTGATAGAAGGCCAAAGGACGGTAACCACCGTCATAGAGCGAGTCGATTATTTAGCTACTAAACGTGCGTCTAATCCATGGAGGAGTATCGAAGCTCTTCTTGCAACAATGGGTGGGGTAAGTTCTACAAATGAACTTAGTTCGCAATATTCGGTGAGAGGAGGTAATTTTGATGAAAATATTGTATATGTTAATGGAATTGAGATTTATCGTCCGTTTTTAGTTCGTTCAGCTCAGCAGGAAGGTTTAAGTTTCATAAATCCTAACATGGTGCAAACAGTTGGTTTTTCGGCGGGAGGATATAGTGCCGAATATGGAGATAAAATGTCTTCGGTTCTTGATATAACTTACAAGAAGCCAAAACGTTTTGAGGGTGCTGCTTCTGCCAGCCTATTAGGAGGTGATATCTATATAGGAAGTTCTACTGATCGTTTTTCCCAAGTTACAGGTTTTAGATATAAAACATTACGCTCACTTCTGGGTACGTCTGATACAAAAGCAGAGTATGATCCTTCGTTTCTAGATTTTCAAACTTATATAACTTATTCTTTATCATCCGGATGGAATGCAAGTTTTCTCGGAAATTATTCTCAAAATACATATAAATTTACCCCTACTACTAGAGAGACATCATTTGGTACGCTAATGACTCCGCGAACATTTAAAGTATATTTTGATGGTTGGGAAAATGATAAATTTCTGACTTATCAAGCCGCTCTTACGATAAATGGTAAATTAAATGATAATTTTAATATAGGCTTTACAGCTTCAGCTTTCTCTTCGGATGAGCAGGAAAGATATGATATAGAAGGTAGCTACTTATTGAAAGAAACGGATCTGACAGGGGAGGGGTACGAAAATAAAACTGTATTAGGTGTTGGTACATATCATGATCATGCACGTAATAAATTAAAGTCGAATGTATATACATTTTCTCATTTTGGGAATTTGAGAATAGATAAGAATCTTATTAAGTGGAGTCTAAGTTATCAGAAGGAGGAGATAAGTGATAAAATAAAAGAATGGGAAATGCGTGATTCGGCAGGATATTCTTTACCTAGCAATGGAAAAGAAGTGAATCTCTATTCCAATTTAAAGTCGGATAATAGAATAATCCCATCCCGTATTTCGGGGTATATACAAGATACATATACATTTGAGACGGGAGAAGGCTTGTTTATACTGAATGCAGGTCTGCGTGGAAGCTATTGGTCTTTCAACAAGGAGTTCATTGTCAGTCCACGAGGGGCATTGGCTTTTGTTCCGGCAGGGATAGAAAACTTATCTTTTCGTATAGCAGGAGGGGTGTATTACCAAGCGCCCTTTTACAAAGAGTTTCAACATGTTTTAAGTATAAATGGAAATAACATAGTCGAACTGAATAAGGATATTAAATCTCAAAAATCAGTTCATCTGGTATTAGGTAGTGATTATTATTTGGGGGGAGACAAAGAACAAAATATACCTCCATATAAGCTATCAGGAGAAATCTACTATAAAAAATTATCAGATCTTGTACCCTATACTGTGAATAATGTAAAGATAAGATATTCAGGTGAAAATGAGTCTAAAGGCTATTCGATGGGAGTAGATGTGAAATTGTATGGAGAGTTTATACCCGGAGCAGATAGTTGGGTAAGTATATCTTTGATGAAAGCACAGCAGAAAATAGAGGGTGTTGATGTCCCTCTTCCAACAGATCAGCGTTTTAATCTTGCTTTGTTTTATCAGGATTACTTCCCCGGATATGAGCGCTTAAAGATGAGTCTTCGAGGGCTGTGGTCGCAAGGGCTTCCTGTTTCGGCTCCGCACAAAGGATATGAAAGCGGGTATTTTCGTACTCCTGCTTATAAACGAATCGATCTTGGGTTTTCTTGGCTTATATTAGGTGAGGACTTTTCGATTCGAAACAAGAATTCAGGACTAAAAGCTTTCCGAAATATTTGGTTAGGATTAGATGTTTTCAATCTTTTTGATATGCAAAATACTAATACTTATTATTGGGTAACTGATGTTTATAATCAACAATATGCTGTTCCGAACTATCTTACAGGAAGGCAATTGAATGTAAAATTATTGGCCGAATTTTAAATATCAATACAGTTAATTTATCTATATACAGAATATTTTACCCATTTGTCGAAGGTAAAAATAGTGACAAATAAAAAGCATGCAAAACCTGTTACTTTTGTTACCTTTTTAGTTCCTTATTTGTATTTAATCAAGTTAAAGATATAACTTTGTTATAACTCAAAAAATATTGTTATGGAAAATTTCACGTATGTAAATCCCGTAAAGATTATATTTGGTAAAGATACCATCAAGGAAATCGTTAAAGAAATACCTAAAGCTTCTAAGATACTAATGATCTATGGAGGAGGTAGTATTAAAAAAAACGGAGTATACGACCAGACAGTTGAAGCACTGGGCGGATACGAATGGTCTGAATTTTCTGGAATAGAACCTAATCCACATTACGAAACTTGTATGAAAGCTGTGGCAGTAATAAAAGAAAAGAACATAGATTTTCTTCTTTCTGTGGGTGGTGGATCAGTTCTGGATGCAACCAAATTTATAGCAGCCGCAGCCTGTTTTGAAGATGGTGATCCTTGGGCTATTTTGTCGAAAAGAGCGGTTATAAAGAAAGCTTTGTCTTTTGGTGATATAATAACATTGCCGGCAACAGGATCGGAGATGAATTCGGGAGGTGTAATTACTCGTGCCGAAACACAGGAAAAATTAGCATTTGGTTCATCTCTTACATTTCCTAAATTCTCTGTGCTCGACCCTACTGTGACATATACATTGCCTGTTCGTCAAGTCGGAAATGGTGTTGTAGATGCTTTTGTGCATGTGATGGAGCAGTATCTTACTTATAACGAAGATGATACTTTGCTTCAAGATCATTTGTCTGAAGCTATAGTGAAAACTCTTGTTGCAGAAGGTCCAAAAGCCTTGAGTACACCAACTGACTATAATGTTCGTGCTAACCTTATGTGGGCATCTACATGGGCTTTGAACGGTTGGATAGCACAAGGTGCACCTGAAGATTGGGCCACACATATGATCGGCCATGAAATTACAGCTTTCTATGGTTTGGATCATGCTCAAACATTAGCGATTGTGCTACCGGGAGTAATGACTGTATTGAAAGAGCAAAAAGGGAAAAAAATAATTCGTTTAGGAAAAGAAGTTTTCGGTATAGAAGGAAATGGTGCTATTGAGAAAACAATTGAAGCAGTAGAGGGCTTTTTTGAAACAATGGGTGTGAAGACACATTTATCTGATTATGGTCTCGGAGACGAAGCTATAGAGAAAGTCAGCAAACGTTTAGCGGATCGTGGTTGGAAACTCGGAGAATGTGGGAATATAACCAGCGATGTGGTAAAAGAAATACTGATACTTAGAAAATAAACTAATAAAAGAAAAGCATGAATTCAAGAATTCATGCTTTTCTTTTATTTAATAACGATGCTAGTTGTTAGATAGCACCATTTTCTTTTAACACAGCATTTGTTTTACGAACAGCAGCAGCAGATGCTTCAAACTTTTCTTTTTCGTCTGCAGTCAGTTTGATATCGATCACTTTTTCCCATCCATTTTTACCTAAAACAACAGGAACTCCAATGCAGATATCATTTTGACCATATTCACCTTCTAATGCTACACAACAAGGAATAACCTTCTTCTGGTCGTGTATAATAGATTCTACTACATATGCTCCGGCAGCACCTGGCGCATACCAAGCAGATGTGCCTAAAAGACCTGTTAATGTAGCACCTCCAACCATAGTATCTGCAACAACTTTATCCAATACTTCTTTAGATAGGAATTCTGATACAGGAATACCTTTGTATGTTGCAAGGCGAGCAACCGGAATCATGGTTGTATCTCCATGGCCACCTATTACCATACCTTCCACTTCATTCGGATTGCATTCCAAAGCCTGACTTAGGTAATATTTGAAACGAGAGCTATCCAAAGCTCCTCCCATACCTATAATACGGTGCTTAGGAAGACCTGTCACTTTAGATGCCAAATATGTCATTGTATCCATTGGGTTTGAAATAATAACAAGAATGGCATTAGGAGAGTATTTAAGAATGCTTTCAGCGACACTCTTTACAATACCGGCATTTACACCGATAAGCTCTTCACGAGTCATACCCGGTTTGCGTGGAATACCTGAAGTAATAACAACAACATCTGAATTTGCAGTAGCTGCATAGTCGTTTGTTACGCCTTTTATACGGCTATCAAAGCCAAGCAATTGAGCTGTTTGATTCATATCTATTGCTTTACCTTCCGAAACGCCTTCTTTTACATCAAGCATTATCACTTCATCTGCCACCTCATTGAATGCAAGTACATTTGCACATGTAGCACCTACATTACCGGCTCCTACAACTGTTACTTTAGACATAATAATTCTTTTATATTATAATAATTAAAATTTATTCTAGTATCCCAAAGTGTCAGGTACAACACAATCCTATTGTTTGTATCGCTGAAAAAGTCTAACAAATGTACATGCTTATTCTGAAATAAAGAAGATTTTATAAAGCAAAAAAAAATGTTTTACAAAAAAAAGTGAAAGGGTATTATCCTTTTGTTCAATATATTTAAAACTTATATATTTGTAGTCGCTTAAAATATTTAGCATATATCATGAGTACGGAACAAAAGAATAATTCTAAAATACTAATTATAGTAATTGTTTTACTGCTTGCAGCAATGGGTATTGCAGGCTATTTTATTTTTAGTCAGAAGGCTCAAATTGCAGACTTACAGGAAGAAAGTAGCCTCAATAAACAACAACTAGAAGATGAATACGAAAGCCTTTCAATGCAATATGAAGGTTTTAAGCTGAATATAAAAAATGACTCTCTCCTTCAAAAACTAACTAATGAACAAACTAAGGTACAGAGATTGTTGGAAGAACTTAAAACTGTAAAGGCCGATAATAAAGCTGAAATAAGCCGATTAAATAATGAATTAGCCAGTCTGAGAAAGATTCTTAAGTCATATATTGTACAGATTGATTCTCTTAATAGGGCTAACGAACAGCTAAGAAAAGAGAAAAAAGAAATAACCAATAAATATCAGGAAGCAACCCGCAACCTGAACGAAGTTTCGCAACAAAAACAGAATTTGACTGAAAAAGTAACTCTTGCCGCAAAACTGGATGCTACCGGTATAAGTGTGCAAGCTACTAATAGTAAAGGAAAGGTTCAGAAGAAGATTAGTAAAGTAGAACAATTGATTATAAATTTTACTATTACCAAAAATATTACAGCTGAACCTGGCGAGAGAACGATTTATCTCCGTATAATGAAACCGGACAACGATGTCTTGACTAAGAGCCGAACAAATGTTTTCCCTTTTGAGAATAAAGATATCAACTACTCCATCAAAAAGATTATTGAATATGGTGGTGAAGAAGTAGGAGTGACAATGTATTGGAATGTAGAGGAATATCTAATGCCAGGCACATATAGAGTCGATATTTTTGCTGATGGTAATCGTATTGGTGTTAAATCATTTACTTTAGAGGACTGATGAAAGTAGTAGAAGCATCTATTGATGAGATATTCATTATTCAATCGCTTTCGGATAGGATTTGGCCTCCAACTTTTGCAGATATCCTTTCAGAAGAACAGATTGGTTATATGATGGATATGATGTATAGTACTACTTCTTTGGAACAGCAAATACAGGAATTAGGTCATCGTTATTTATTAGCTAAAGATGGTGATGAGTATTTAGGTTATGTTTCCTACGAATTGAACTATAAAGAATCAGAGATTACAAAAATTCATAAAATATATGTATTACCTTCTATACAAGGGAAAGGTATAGGTCGGTTGTTTCTTGATACAGTTGGCGATATAGCAAAAGCTAATCATAATAGAAAATTATCGTTGAATGTTAACCGATTCAATAAGGCGGTTGATTTTTATAAACATATAGGATTTGAAATAATTGGAAAGGAAGATATTGATATTGGTAATGGGTTCTTAATGGAAGATTATATATTGAATAAAAAACTTTAATGAAAAATATCAGCTCTACCTTAACTCTCCTTTACAACTAGTTAATCCTTAATTAATAAACTAACAAGCTATTAAAAATGAAAAAAACAATTATTTATTCTATTGGGGTGTGT
>NZ_JAEPKU010000132.1 GCF_016652235.1 Dysgonomonas sp. Marseille-P4677 | reverse complement strand
ATATAGGATAGCTCTATTGTTATATTTATTCAAGCTACAGTTATCTGTAATTCCAATCCCGAATATGTAAGAAAACAGTGCATTTAGTATTTTACGTTTAAATTCATCTGATAAATTGAATATAAAACGTGCATACTCTTCTATGATAAAAAGACTATATATATCTTTTTGAAGAATTTCTTCTAATTTCTCGATTCTATTTAATGATGTTGTTTTAGGAAAGAATCTATATCCTGCATTCATTAGTTTATTCAGGCTCTCATATTTGAGGTCTTCAAATGTGAACATATTCAATGTACCTCTTATATCTCTTTTTATGTATAAATTTTTCGTTCTACTTTCAGATAACAAATTTTCATTCAAAAGCTTCTCTTCTATAGTACATATATTATTTTTAAATGCATCTAGATACTCATTATCTCCCTCATAACATTGAATGATAAGTCGAACTTCGGCTATAAAAATATCTTCTTCATAACAATCAAAGAATTTTCTATTATCTAATTGTTTATCCTTATCATTATAGCCATATTTATTGTAGAACTTGTCGAAATCATCTTTCCCAATGGCTTTTTCTGTATACTGTAATAATCTCAGTCTAAATAAGAAAAACTTTTTATATCTCAATAAGAGCTTAAGTTTATACTTACTAGCTTTGTCAGGGAAGTTTTTATTTCTTACCTCTTCAAGCTTTAATTCTTTATCTATTGCTATAATAAGTATTTCTAATTTCTTTTTTAGATTAGAGTCTTCGGTTTCATCCAATGTGGAAAAAATGGATGCAACCCCCGAAATTTGTGTTGCCAGACTTTGTAATTTGGACAAATCATTATAAGCTTCTCCTATTGGATTAATTGAACTCTTATCTCCATTATGTATCTCTATTGCATATTTTATCAAATTATTAATATCCTGCTTTTTTTTGTCCAAACAACTTACTATTTGAGGCTTATTTTGTTCATACCCTTGTTTAAAAGAGTTTTGAATTAAATCATTAAGCTCATCAATCTTCTTTGAAAATGCTTTTTCGTCAATACCATTTGTATAAATAACGGAATCATCTACATAATAAAATGCCTCTCCGTCAAACACCGATTTAGTATGCTTTGCAACTTCAACCATACATAAATTACTAAAAAGATAAGCATGAGGTAGACCTTGAGGTAAACCTCTATTTATCAATCGGTCTTTATTTTTACGCAATATTTCAGTATCTATATTAGGGTAATAATGCTCATTCCATTGATGGTCAAATGGCTTTATATTAAAATATAGAAGTTTTTGCAAAATAATTTTAAGGCATTCTTTATCTCCTTGTTCAATAAATGAAGGCTCTATTTTATTGTATATTAAGTTGTATATATGAATAGGATTAATAGATGGAAAAAAATCCTTTAAGTCCAAGCATACTTCTTGCGTATATTTATTATTGTTTTTATATTCATAATACTTATTTATAACCGTTTCAGAGTATTCTTTGTATTTTACTTTCCAATTAACGAAAATTTCATTCGGATTTGTTGATGGTATATTTCCGTAGAAGTTTGCTGGGACTAATTTAGCAATATCTGACAATTTGCGGTTTGGCTTGCTTTTATTTGGAAAAGAATCATCAAACATTGTTACATTCAACATCGCAACCATACAAATTTGAGACTTTAATTTTGCCGTATGCAATGGTCTGAATATAGCTTTTCCTTCGTTGTCAATTTTCTTAAATTTGAAGAATACTTCTACGTCAAAAAGAGTTGTGGAATTAGTCAAGACTTGTTTTAGAATATCTTGGCAGTCCTTAATAATGTTATTAATAAATTCGAAGTTGTATTTATCTGATAATTTATTGTAAGTCGTTAACTCATCTGTGGATAGCAAACCTTTTTCAAATATATATGATTCTAAGGCATATATTGAATTGTATATATTGGTCTTGTCTATTACTTTTTTGTATAAAGAACTATTTGTTATATCTATAGCCATAGTATTAAGATTCTTTAGGTAGAGGATAATATTTCAGTATAGTTTCTTTAATGCCATTGATGAGAATATCAATATCTTTATAGCTCTCACTGGGGTATTCAAAGAGAAAATCAATCTCGGACTCTTCTGTTGCCATTCTAAGAGAGAACTTATTTAGAGTAACCAAATCCAGTCTGAGTGCATCTACATTTTCTTTTTTAACATCCATAGGGGATGTTGTAGTATATACAAATAAGTCATCAAATGTGAATATAAATTGGTCTTTTAGGGGGTGTAAATCTATTTCGGGTTTTATTTTATTAAAAATATTGTCAAACCAATCGACCTTTTTTGGTAAATCAGATACTCTTTTTATGAAATCATCTATCCTATCAGTATAGTAACTAATATTATATAACGTATCAGGAGCACTCGATAAGTAAAAAGCATAAATAGATAGTAGTTCTTTCATATCATAACTCGATGAGGTTAAGATAGTTTTTATAAGCTTAAGCTTGTGTTGTTCTCTTTCTTCTGTATCCATGGTATATATAAATTATTTCATTAATATAAACATTTTGTTATCTGATAGATGAGTCTTAAAATCCCACTTGTCATACACCTCTTCTCCATCAATCCGAAATATATCATTTAGAATATCTGTATTGTATAGGAAATATATACTGTACTGCTCTTTTATATCTCTATGTGGATTTTTCAATATCTGAGCAAATACACTTTTGTTCGGTAAATTATGTTTTTCTCCATTGGTGGAAAATATATAATTATTGCATTTAATCAAACTATATAAATCACTACTGTTATTCCCTTCACTTCCATGATGCGAAACAATAACATAATCGCACTTTAAAGGCTTTTTATTCGAATATCCTTTTTTCTTTAGGCAAGAAGTAATGACTGAGGGATGAGAATCTGCAAGAAATAAAATTTTGGAATCTTTATATGTAGCGAGAATAGAAATACTGCTTCCATTTTCCTCTGATTTATCTTCTTTGATATTATCCAGATTAAAAGAACTCAAAGGAATATTATAATCATTGCTTGATGAAGATTTTGCAGAACTCACATCATTATACTCACTTCTCTCTAATGGTATATTTTTTTTATATTTATCTCTTAGCTTTTGAAGGTTTTCAACACTAGGAGATAAAATTTCGATTTTCAAACCGAAAAAATCTAATTCTTCTAATTCATTTACGACATCGAATGGGAGTATTTTCCTCATCTGATACAGATAATCAAACAGAAAATCTCCTTGGTCTATACTTGATGCTGAACTTATAGGATTCTGCCATTTTAGTGGTATGTAATTTCTAGGAGGATTATAGTACCACTCTTTTACAATATCTGAGATTTCTTCATCTTTTATAGCCTTGATATACTTAATTATTCCTCCAATATGGTCGTCGTGAATATGAGATACAACCCATAAATCAATAAACTCATTTGCTTTGGATATAGCTTCTATTTCAGTCTGTAATATATGCCTATATGTCCTCTCATATCCAGAATCAACAAAAATATTATGAGCTTTATTATCGTTACCAATGTAGCGGATACGAAAAGCATCTCCACACTCAGCCTGATAGCTATATAGTTGTATATTACTAATCTCTGTCATACATTACCATTTCTCCTTTCATTTTGCCTTCTTCTAAGTAAAAAACTCCACAAGGAACTTTAAAATACGATTCATCATCTCTATTTGTCGAGTGTGAAAATTTCTCTCCCAGTAAAGTCCAAATTATATCAAGTTCATTTTTATCTAAAAATTCCAATAAATCTTTTTCTCTTATCATTACACCATTGGGGTTAATATTTGTTACAATAATCTCCCCGTTTTTATTTCTTAAATCGCCATCTTTAGGTGCATATTGTAGCTCCATCCCTTCAAAAATAAATTTACATGGAATTTTATATAGGGCTGATGTACCTGATTTATCATCTTCCATATTGCCATTTGCTTGCGTATCAGCAACTATGACTTTGTAGCTTGATTTGCCAATTTCATGCCACAATTTTCGTCCAGATTCTCGACTTTCATCTTTATAAGCAGGAGACCAAAATTTTTCTCTGTTGATTAAACTAGAAAAGTTTTCATTTGCTTCTGGCATCCATCTTCCCCAGAAATTCTTTTTGCTCAGATAGTTTACAATCTTTTGTTTATCTTTCTTCTTTACCAAATAGGCATTAAACATATACCAAACTTGTTTTTTCTGCCCTCCATATCTTTCTTCTCCTATCTTTTTAGGTTCAATCCACCTAACATAGTGATGCAGATGTAGCCAATAAGAACCTGTATCATCTATTTTTCTTATAATTTTATGAGGATGCACTAAGTCTTCTAATGTCAAAACCCATTGGGAGTCATCTCCAGACCAATTTGTATATTCCTTATCTTCCCACCATTCATTGCTAAGTGAGTTTAAGAAGGGGTTATCTTCAACATCGTCATTCTCTTTTCTTATTGTTGTTGTCGCTGGGTCTATATCTCTTAAATAAGTTTGCCAAGCTCCTTTAAAGTAATCGTATTTATCGCTTCCCCATCGGTTATCTTTATATTTATAATTATCTGAAAGTATGGCAAATATTTCATAGAATGCTATCCATTGATATTTCTTACCTATACGTTCTATCTTGAATTCACGACGATAACCAGATTCTTTAACCCACCAGTCATACTTACCATGTATCTCTTTATCATAGCCAAGTTCAAAAACACGTTGGATAATCCAATAGCGAATAGGCATTGAATCTGAATATTGCAAATTATCATCAGATTTTATTTTTCTTTCAAAATAAGGGATTAATATGTCTTTCGTGTATTGACATTCCTCATTATCGAAATCTTGAAGTACAGAATCGTCGCAAAATTTAAGAACTTCTTTCATCCTTGATAAGCGACTTTCCATTTTTTCTTTTGGTAAATTAATACGAGTATATGTTTCTATTTCACTCTCATAAAAACTTATGCTTTTCATACACTCGAATAATAGCTTTACAAGTTCTCGCTTATCCTTTTTCAATTTCTTAATGAATCCCTCATATTCTTTTTCTTTTTCGAATGGAGTGTGATGAAAATCTTGAACTCTAGGTTTTACAACCTTTTCCCCAAAGTCTCCGATAAATCCTGTCAATGAGTGAATTATAGCATTGTGCTGATTACTATAATCTAATTTATAATTAGGATTATCTTCAAATTCTATCTCAAGCTTTTTTATATCTTCTTCTGTTGGAAATTCGGGTATCTCACTATTATATGGTGGATTTATTTGCTGAGTATCAGTTCCTCTTATAAGATTCTTATATATAGCATATTCCACTATATTTTTAGCATAATCTCTAAGCAAAATATGTTTCGGAGGGTTGCCCTCTTTAAAGATAGAATTGTATACATATTCAGCAGTAATTTTGATAGATTTATCATCCTCTGTTCGTAAAATACAACCATAAGTTACTGCATAAAGACGTTCTAGTATATAAAAATCATCTATATCTCGAAATGTCTCCAATAACTCAAGTAAAATATTCGGTTTTTGCTCCAATAGATTAACTAATGCTTTGGTTGTCTCGTCTCTAAGTTTTGTATTTGTAGTTGATAAAATCCATACTAAAGTTTGAGATACAAGTTTTGCCGTTTCGTCATCCGACAGAATTGAAATATCAGGCATCCAAGCCCAATCAATTAGTCTTTGAATTGGGAATGCAATATTATCATCATCATAACCATTGTAATAAAGGACGAATTCCTGCCAAAAGCTATCCCTTTTAGACATAGGATACCTTTTCAATATTCTAGTAAGCCTATTGCTATTAAATGGATGGTTTATTATTGAAGATAGTTCCGTTAAGCATAGAAACCATTCATTATTGGCTATTAATGCTTTTCCAGATTGTA
Organism: Dysgonomonas sp. Marseille-P4677; assembly: GCF_016652235.1. GTDB lineage: Bacteria > Bacteroidota > Bacteroidia > Bacteroidales > Dysgonomonadaceae > Dysgonomonas. The sequence goes on along the minus strand of NZ_JAEPKU010000132.1, from coordinate 6,394 downwards.
GCCAGTTTGTAATTTTCTCATCATCAATAGACTCTACTTTACGCCATTTTAAGCTATCCAACTCTACTCCACTAATCCAATCATTAATATGACTCTCCCAGCTTTTGTTTCTTCTTTCTTCGTTTGTAATAAAATATTCAGATATTTCAAAAATATCCAAATTATATTCTTCTGGCAATATAATTGACAATGCGTCAACTACCCCTCGATACTTCCATTGAAAATCAGAACATATTCTACCTAATCCATTAGGGTCATTTAGAGCTTTTAAAACATCCTCTTTTGATGAGCAGTCTCCTAACAGTTTCTTTGCCATGAAGTACTCCCCTAGCCGTTGGTAGGCAAAGTATATGACCTCTTTAAATTCCCCTTTAACACCTTGTATCTTATTTCTTATTAAGATATTTTCCTCAATTAATTCAATCAGAAGTGTATCAAATTTCGAAAACTTTTCATCGAAGAGACTTACCGCCTCTTGTACAGATAGATGTCCGTATTTTGAGTCTAGGATTGCGGTTGATAATACTTCAATAGATGCTGATACTATATTTTTTAGTTTATACTTCTTGTTCTTTATTTCGAATCTCTTATTTAGGGAGTTGATATAAAGTTGATACAATCCATTTAATCCATTGAATCCTTTAGGAAATGTCTTATTAGGCAATTCTTTAACTGTATTACATATTAAGTGCAGAAATAGAGGGTTTGAGAATTCTGGGGCTAGAATAGGAAAACTCGGAAGCTTTAATGAGTAATATTCACAAAAAAGTTTTAGAGCTTCATATTCATTTCCACTAAATCCTTCATGTTCTAAAATCTGAGGCGACTCTGTGTCTATAAAATCTTTGGTTATTATATCATCAAAATATGTACTTCTAATTGAAATAGCAGTTCCAAGACCTTTATATTTTCTAATTGTTGAAATAAAACCAGCTATTTGACTATTCCACAAGTCAGAACCAGCTCCTTCATTAATGGCATCTATTAATATTAATACTCTAGACCCTATTTGATTTGATATCTTGTCAAGATTTACCAAAAAGTCTTTGAAGGTGCAGTCAAGATGAAGAAGATTTAAAATATTCTCTTCTATAGTTTTTGTGCTTTGAAAATGCTGACCAAGTAATAGTAATGTTGGTAAGTTGTTTTTTATTCTTTCATTGGCTATATCTCCGAGCAAATGAGATTTTCCACTTCCAGCATCCCCATTGATTACTAATATAGGATTATTTAGTAATTCGACATCAATATTATCTAATTCTTCAAAAAGTGTATTATTATGTCGTAATATATCAATAAGCCAGCTTTTTTCATTTTGATATTTACTAGAGTCGCTTCTTGCTTTGCGTTCTAATTCTGACAACTCGTCAAGTTTATTTCTTATTTTTTCATTTAGCTCTTGTATTTCATCTTTACTCTCTTTGATTGCAAGTTCTTGCCTATAATTGAATTTAAGCTTAGATAGCCATTCCAATTTATCTTTTTTGAGAGAATCAAATTGTTCCTTGATTCTCTTTATAATATCTCCTTCTAAACTATAACTTCGTGGTCTTTCCGTTAGCCAATTATCCCAGACTTTTATGAATTTATTTTTGAAATGTGCGTTATAGGAAAGTGTATGAAATTTTTGTACTATAGGTAGCCTAAAATTCAATTTTTGATTAAATCTACTACCTAGGCTATGAATGGACTTTTCTACATGGGACTGGAAAAACTCTTTTGTTAATCCATTTTCTCCAATATATGTATAAGATATAGCTGGAAGATATTTATTTTTTAAAATATCATTTAGAGATTCAATATATTGACAGTAAACAATACGCCCTTTTTCCTCTGGGTCTTTTCTGTATCTAGTAAATATACCGTATAGATATATCTCTTTGTTTGCAAGTAAAAATACGCCAGCACCAGAAAAACCTTCCATGTTAGATTCAGAGTATGATGAGGTAGTTTCTAACTGGAATTTATTAACCTCTGCCATTTCTCTCGGATTTTGAAGGTGTAAAGTTTCTAATTCTTCTCCCTTTGTTGCCCTTGGAAAGCCTTTACTTATAAAATTTGAAAATGAATGCCTTTCTTGAACAACAGAAATAGAAGGAATATTATCAAGTCCAATCATACCTAAAATCACATCCTTATCAAAGATTAAAAGAGCTACATCCTTATTCTCGTCTTTATATAAAAGGCTACTATCTATGTTTTTATCTGTGATAGGATTGTATGTAAATGTTTGAGCATTGTATATATCAATATTGATAGATTCTCGTTGTTGATTAAATCCATCTCCATCCTCAAATAAACAATGAGATGCTGTTAAAATATATACTTTATCTTCTAGACTATCGTCATAATATATAATACCTGTTCCAATAACGGCATTATCTTTATTCTTTAGTCGTACTGTAATCTGAGATATGATAGAGTCAAGTTGTGCATCCATAATGTTAACGAAATAGAAATAATACAATCAGATAAAGGTATAAAAAAAGCAGCTACAAAATGTAACTGCTCCGAATTTATGAATATAGGATAAATTTATTGCTTCTTAAACACTTGCCAAAACATAGCATCTTTTTCTTTCATCTTGAACTCTATTGGGCTACTTATAAGAAAAGCTGAGTAGGTTCTGTTTCCCTTTTCTGTGAACGATAAACCTATAGAAGTGGCATTTGTGTCGATGTAGTAATACCTATCGAACGATTGACCATTGTAGTAAGTTATTGTCAACAAGCCGTGAATCTTTCGTTCTTGCCCTTCTCCTGTTGCATAGTTTTCATCAAGGATAACCACCTTTGCAGGATTGTACTGTTCTTTGAAGGTAATAATGGTAGTACCAACTTCATGCACATACTTGAATGTACCGTTTAAAACCGACAATGCTTTTTTCTGTGCCTCACTCATCGAATTGCTAGTATTGTTGTCATCGTCGTCACTGGAGCATCCTATAAAAACAACGCTAACTAAAACCGCTACTAAAAATTGAATTACTTTTTTCATATCTGATTCTTTGATTCCTTAATATATGAGACCTAGTTAATTTGATTTTTCCTCTTCTTTTTTAACGGCTTTAGTTAACTCAGCATCAAAGTCATATCTAACGGTGCTTATTCGCTTATTACCCCCTAGAGTATTGGCTCGGTAAGTGTGGTTAATAGTATAACCCTTTATTGGCATAAGTGCTTGAATACTGTCCTCTATGGTTTTGTAACGTTTCCGTTTTTGTTCATATTCTCCTACATAACTTTCTTCTTTAAGCATTCCGTCTCCTCCAGAAAAAGATTCAAGCATCATCCTTTTCATTCCATAGTATAGCAATGTGTCTCGTCTTTCTTTTGGTTCTTTGGATACGTCGTAAGTAGGTTTGAGTTCTGTCCATTCTATAGGTTCGTAACTGCCAAAATCGTGGAGGGTTTTGTAAAGGTCATCTTTTACTAGTTCTTTGGCTTTGTCTTCCTTGCTCTGACAAGATGAAAAGATAAGTACACAGGCAGCAAATGCAAAAATAAGTTGTTTCATTGTTTCATGAATTATTCTCTCCACCAGTTCCGAATAGAGAAATTTGTATACAAAGAATGCGCAGGAACTGCATACTTATATCTCTCAAGGTCTGGACGCCTCCAACAGAATAAGCAGCAGCCCTGCGCACCTATATGCACAGAGCGACCTACTTATTACCTTCTGTTGTAGTGAATTGTCCAGATTCGAGAAACAGGTAATATTACGCACTTTATTTCTAATATGTTGAAGGTTGACATCGCTATGTCTTGTTTTCCCCTTCGTACTGCAAATATACTGTTTTATTGCGGATATTATACTGCATCCAAAGGGAAAATGGGCAAGAGTTGAGGTGTGATAATATTAGTTGCAAAAGAAACTATATTTCTCGTATAGACTTATAGTTGAATGCAGATAACCCTTCCTAATAAAAGAGGGGGTACTTCATGTAATATATTATATTATTGAGATTTAACCAATCAGTATGAAGTTTGTATTAAAGTTATAAAACTCTCCCAATCAAGGTGTTCTCACTGCAAACATAAACTTAATAGTAGTACTTCCTCATTATAGGCTCTATAATATTCCTAAACTCTGTCCATTTTTTTTGATAACCTTGACTATCCCATATTCTAACCATGGCATCAGCAATAGCTAACGTCTTAGGATTATTTACAGCCTTGTGATATCGAAACACAATGTCTGTAAGAATATGAGGGTTCTTCTCCGAAGGTATTCTCATAGCTCGACCTTCAACTTTCAATTTTCCCGTATACTCTACATTGTTTAAGGCGAAAATTCTAAGTGCTACTTCATCATCAGTCTCCTCTCTCCAAGTCCCCTGAAAATCATTGGCAGCTTTATCGTATAGTTGTATTATTTCGATTAGTTTTTTACGATCTTGTTCGTTTGGTTCAAGGAGTATTCGAGGGTTATGTCTTACGCCTTCATATATACGTTTCATTGTTTTATAAGAAATCGTTTTTTGTTGCAATTTTTTCTCTATATTTTTTAAATTCTTCATTTTGATATAAAATTATATTAAGTATGTGTTTCGCTTCGTGTAGTATATTAGCTTGATAATAAAAGAAGTGTATAATGTGTATGGCAATTTGATTATATCCTCTAGAGAAATACCTTATACTTACTATTCCATATATTATAATCTTATACACAGAATACACATTGCGATATATCAGCATATTATAGCTACACATTGGAATTCACATCATTACACAATAAACACAAGCTAATCAGTTTCATATTTAAAGAGATATGGCTTTCCTGATAATTCTTTCCCTTCCCTGTCAAGTCCATTATCGTATCCATAGTAGCTCCAAAATCGAATTGTTTTCTCTGTTGGAGAGATTTTGAATTCCTACCTAAGACAAGTCGAAATCTTATGTTTAGAATATTTATAGCCTAAAAGAGCCTCAAGGTCTTTTACTCTGAGATATAAATCCCTCTTTAATTCATCATGTAGCTCCTGCACTGCAATTTTTATACTATGATACTCGTCAGTCCTGTTTGCCTCGACCATAGCCTCTAATTGCTTTGTGCGTAGCATATCTAGCGGAAACCACATACGACTATGTTCTTTAATTAATGGTTCTGTATTGAGAAGATACCAGAGCATAGCAGGGGCTTCCCTTTCAAGTTTCTTTTCAAGATTGATGTCGTAGTCATCTTTAGGTATAGGTGGTACTTTTAGAACGAGATACCTGTTGTCGTTTTCATTCAATTGAATACAAGTCTCGTCATTGTTGGAGTTGATGATGATACTAACGCAAGGCTCAAATTGAAACTGTTGCATTCCTTTTCTATTAACAGTCGTCTGTCGAGAAGTGGAAATGTCTTTTAATTTTCCAGCAACCTTCTTTGTGTCGTATATTTCTTCAAATACAGCAAGCTTATTTACAACCCATACGTTAAATTGACTCTCTAAATCCCCTTGAGAATAAAACCCTGCATTCCGTCCCAATAAGGATGCAAGATGATTAGCAAAGGTAGATTTACCTGTAGCGTTGTCTTTTGATACGAGACAAAGTATTGGAAGCTTTTTGACTGGGTACTGAAACATGACAATCAAGTATGTAAGAAGTATTTCATAATGTTCTTGTGCAATATGACGAATTAGCTTCTCCCAAGTTTTCCAATTTCCTTGTTCGGGTTGTATATCAAGTGGAGCATATAAGTTCTTACTATTCCCTATTGATGCTTGATAGTTCTTGTGACTTGGTACATAGCATTCAGAATCAAAATACGGAATGTCTTTAATATCTAAATCTCGATATCTACTTTTGAGTGTTTTCTCTGCTATTTTACCAAGTACTCTCTTTGGTCTTCCTTGTATATCATAAGAAGTAGATTCTATGTATATATCATCTCTAATCTGCCAAATATCAGCATCCAGCGAAACAGAATGATTATCTATAGGCTCAACAACAACCTCTTGTTGATTATAGCCCCCACCAATCTGTGGGGGTACAACTAAGTTTTCAATATTCTCAATCATTTCCTTTTGTTTTCTTACTGTTTTTTATCCCTTCTTCAACTTCGTCAGAATAGCAATAGAATCTATTGCCAACCCAATACACAGGAAATTTTCCCGAGTCTTTCTCTTTTTGAGCTGTTGTACTCGAACAGCCTCCACCAAAAAACTTCATCAACCCTCGGATTCCTTTTATTTTCACTCGCTCTTTAGGAATATCATTCTTGACTTCTTCCTGTTGAACATTTCCACTCCCTAGGAGAAACCTCAGTTCTTCCCCTGTCATCATTGCGATGGGCTTTTTTTCAAGTTCAATTAATACGATAATTTCTATATTTAGATTTATAATTTGCTTTATTTTTATAATGCAAAAGTATCAATTAAAATCTAAATAATAATATATAAAAC
>NZ_JAEPKU010000131.1 GCF_016652235.1 Dysgonomonas sp. Marseille-P4677 | reverse complement strand
AAGTTTACTTAATCTATAGCAGCCCGAATTTATAAATTAAGAATGTAATGCAGATTTTATATTTATCTGCATTTTTCGACTTCAATTTATTCTATATTCATCGACAAATTAGAGCTATTTATCGATTTACTATTGCCTGTGTATATCAATAAGTATACATTTACATCAAATATAAAAGAATCTTGATTATGAAAACCAATAATGAAAATAAATATCTCTTCAAAAGAGGAAACGGGCAGGGATTTGCATTCTTCCTAATATTACTGGGCTGTATATATTTATTATTGAATCTTAAGATTATACCGATAGAATACAAACCAATACTGATATCATGGCAAATGCTTCTGATCGTTATCGGGATATGGACATTATTGAAAAGGCGCTTTTTAGGAGGTATATTACTCATTACTATAGGAGTATTCTTTATTTATCCTATTTTGTGTAATATATTCCCAGATTTTTTCATCAGTTTTGATATTGATTTCAAAACCTATTGGCCGCTTCTGCTCATTGTATTTGGATTAATACTTATATCAAGCCGCCATTTCTCTTCTCCACTAAAATGTTGCAAAAATGAAGACAAGTACGACTCTGGATACTATGAATATAAAGCGACTAGTAAACATGATAATATTGACTTCACTGAGAAAAATGTAATGTTCGGAAGTACCGAACAAATTGTCTTATCTCAAAATTTCAGGGGTGGGGAAGCCAATGTGATGTTTGGAGAATTAATAATAGACCTGCGACGGGCAAAGCTGTCAGAAACAAATGGATTTTTCGAAGTAAATGTTCTGTTTGGAAGTGCCGTTATTTATGTGCCATCCGATTGGAATGTCGAATTACAAGGAAGCTCTCTTTTTGGCTCTTTTGACGACAAGCGTTACCACCTCAATAATAACGAACAGGATAGAACTAAATCCCGTCTCACCATAAAAGGAAGCGCACTTTTTGGAAGCGGTGAAATAAGAAATTAACAATCCGAGAACGATGGAGAACCAACGGATTTTATATATACATATTTTCATTGCGCTTTTAACAGCCCTCATACAATATCTTTGTTTGAAGCCTTTATTAAATGTGCCGGATTGTATATTAGTAACAGATGCCATAATCTCCGGTATCATTCTGTCGGTATTACTTTTGCTCCTTTCCAATACATCCAGATGCCTATTTTCGAATCTATCACCGCAACAAAAGTTTATCAACTTTGGTGCATTAGCCGTTCTTTTCACTGTTTCCTGGATTGGTAGCGAATTTCTTGTATTATATATTTTAATCTCGACAGACGAATTTGTCTTGTTATCGACATCAATTCCTATCCGAATAGTAATAGCATTGTTAAGTTACAGCCTGTCAATACTCATATCCAGTCAAATGCACAGCCCTCTTATAGAAGAAGGTATAGCTTCTGAAATAGAAACATCGAATGAGGAAAACGATCTCACAGAAAAGGAAGAGACAGAAAATATCGAAATTATAGAAAGAGTCGCTGTAAAAAACGGACAAAAAATAGACGTTGTATTAGTTACCGAAATAATTCATTTGCAAGCAGAAGGTGATTATGTAATGATACATTCGATAAAAGGAAAATTCTTAAAAGAGCAGACAATGAAATCTTTCGAAAAGAGTCTGCCACAAGATAAATTCGTAAGAGTCCACAGATCCAGTATTATAAATATAGACTTCATTTTACAAATCGAACTCTATGACAGACAAAATCAATTATTAAAATTGAAAAATGGATCACAAGTCAAAATTAGTTTAAGTGGATATAAGTCCTTAAAAAAAACATTGGGGCTATAAAACAGAACCCCAAGTTGGATTTGGGGTTCTGTTTTATAAGGAACTATATTCTTATTTTTCTACTGAGTTTTTCTCCTTATCAGCTTTCCATATTCTGTATTTTACTTCAAAGCCCTTTGGCGCATAAATCACAATAGGCAGCTTACTATTATAACGCACTATAAGAGTTTCGCCACTCACAAACTTATCTTCATTCGGTTTATTACAAGCCATCATAGTTGAAGTAGTTTGTCCATTAGATTTAAATTCGTAATAAGTATATCCCCACCCTTCTAAATCTTTTTCAGTAAGGGTTCCCATTAATCTGTGAATGTTACAGTCTACACTCATCTCTTTTCCCGGTATAATTTCAACCTTGTATAGCGATTCATCAGATTTCTTTTTCAATTCTATGACATGTCTCACCATACCTTCTTCTGCTTTAGGAAATGGAGCTAATACTTTTTCTATATCTTTTTTATCTTGTGCATTCATTGAAGTTGTAAGAGATAATAATACAACAGCTGAAAGTAAAGTCAGCAAAGTTCTTGTTAAATTCTTCATATATTCATTATTTTAATTAATACCTTTATTAACCGTTTACACTTTATAGATGGCTAAAATGCTAAAAAGTTGCATCCTTCACGTTCTGAAATTAAAACCCGAACATTCCAACTTGCCGATATAATCCTCTTTATATGGAAAATAAGAGTAAATTACTATCTAAAAAAATATATCTTTTCTATTTTTTCCTGTTTAGTTTCTATCTTTGCATCCTGATATTCTGAGAAAATATAAAACAATATACCATATGACTAAAAAATTCAACAGAACCCTCGTTACATCGGCCCTTCCCTATGCCAATGGGCCTGTACATATCGGGCACATGGCTGGTGTTTATATCCCGGCCGATATATATGTACGTTATTTAAGGCTGAAAGGTCAGGAAGTAATCCATATTGGCGGTTCTGATGAACATGGTGTACCCATTACTATACGTGCAAAGAAAGAAGGGGTAACTCCGCAAGCGATTGTAGATAAATACCATTCAATAATCAAAAAGTCATTCGAAGACTTCGGTATTACATTCGACATATATTCTCGTACGAGCTCTGAAACACACAGGGAAACTGCATCTGATTTTTTCCTTAAGTTGTACAATAAAGGGGCTTTTGAGGAACAGACAAGCGAACAATATTTCGACCCGGAAGCACAGATGTTCCTTGCAGACAGATACATCATGGGAGAATGTCCTCATTGTGGTAATCCAAATGCCTATGGAGATCAATGTGAATCGTGTGGAACATCTTTAAATCCTACAGACTTAAAAAATCCGCGTTCGACCATATCGGGTGCAACTCCGATAATGCGTGCAACAAAGCACTGGTATCTACCACTCGACAAGCATGAATCATGGCTTCGCCAATGGATACTGGAAGACCATAAAGAATGGAAATCAAATGTATATGGACAATGTAAATCATGGCTCGACATGGGACTACAGCCTCGTGCCGTAAGTCGTGATCTCGATTGGGGTGTTCCGATACCTTTACCCGATGCAGAAGGTAAAGTGCTTTATGTGTGGTTTGATGCTCCAATCGGCTATATTTCCAATACGATAGAACTTTTACCTGATAGTTGGGAAAAGTGGTGGAAGGCCGAAGATACAAAGCTTATTCACTTTATAGGAAAAGACAATATAGTATTCCATTGTATTGTATTCCCAGCCATGTTGAAAGCCGAAGGCTCATTTATATTACCTGAAAATGTACCTGCCAATGAGTTCTTGAATCTTGAAGGAGATAAAATATCAACATCTCGCAATTGGGCCGTGTGGTTGCACGAGTATCTTGAAGATTTTCCGGGGCAGCAAGATATTCTCCGTTATGTACTTACATCGAATGCTCCTGAAACGAAGGACAACGATTTTACATGGAAAGATTTCCAGGCTCGCAACAACAACGAACTGGTAGCTATACTCGGAAATTTTATCAATCGCGCACTTGTGCTCACTCAGAAATACTTTGATAATAAGGTGCCACAAGCAGGTGAATTAACAGAGTATGATAGAAATACGCTCAAGGAGTTTGCCGATATAAAAGGAATTATAGAATCACACTTGGATACATTCCGTTTCCGTGATGCCCTTAAAGAAGCGATGAATCTGGCACGTATCGGAAATAAATATCTGGCAGATACCGAACCTTGGAAAATAGCCAAAACTGATATGGCACGTGTGGGAACAATAATGAATATCTCTCTACAGATAACTGCTAATCTGGCTATTGTATTCGAGCCATTCCTTCCATTCAGCGTGAAAAAGATTCGTCAGTTTATCAACATGGATAGTCTTACATGGGAACAATTGGGTAGAATAGACCTATTACCTGAAGGACATCAATTGAATCCTTCGGAACTATTATTTGCAAAAATAGAAGATGAAACAATAGAAAAACAGATTCAGAAGTTACTGGATACTAAGAAAGCAAATGAGGGAACTACTGAAACAAAAGTAGCGCCACAAAAACCGAATGTAGCCTTCGATGATTTTGCTAAATTAGACCTTCGTGTAGGTAGAGTTTTAGAATGCACTAAAGTTCCGAAAGCAGATAAGCTACTTCAATTCCTTATCGATGACGGAATCAATAAACGCACTATTATTTCCGGAATTGCTGCATGGTATAAACCCGAAGAGCTGGTGGGTAAACAAGTGTGTTTCATTGCGAATCTCGAACCTCGGAAACTAAGAGGAATAGAATCGCAAGGAATGTTACTATCGGTTGAAGACACAGACGGTACTCTTTCACTTATACAACCGCCTAAAGACGTAACCCCTGGTAGTCAGATAGGATAATCCGATGCAATATAAATAAAAAGCGGGATAGGTATTATGCTTATCCCGCTTTCTATTTATTATCGAACCTTCTAATTAATCTCATCTGAAATTATCGACTCATATTTAAGTTTAGGCTCCTCATTCAATATACTTTTATAATCTACACAAAATTTATTATAACATTGTTTTGACAAACCTTTTTGTCCTAACTTATATAAACTATAGCATTTGATACGAATAGAATCTTCGTCTATACTATCGTGAGTGAGTATTACATCAGCTAATCTCAGCATCAACTTCAGGTCATTTTTCACTTCTGCTATTTTGGTCGCACTCATCAATATATCGACCAAAAGATTCGAATAATCAGATTTATACTTATCTACCCATTTCCTGTCTATATTAGGTAATAATACACCTGACGAAGCTAAATTCACAACATTTTCAACATCTGATTTATTTATTGTTGTTTCTGCCATGGCATTTAATAACCTCATAAGCTCGAGATAGTCACAAAAAGTATCATTTCCTATAACAACATGCCAATAGCTATTATCTTTTTGAAAAGTTACATCTCCTATTTCTTGAAGAATCAGGCGTAATTTGCGTATATTCACATTTCGGTTATTAGTTGCTTTATTTTTATCCATATCATACCAGAACTCCTCATCCAAGCGTTCAGATGTAATACCCTTTCCTGTAGCAACATATTCAAGAAGACAAAGTAAAAACATTTGTCGGATAACCGGAGTAAAGAGGCCTGTTATATCATCACCCTTCCTATCGAAGATCTGAAAACCACCAAAGAACAGTATCGTTGAATATTTCTTCTCTTTCGATATTAAATCTTTTTGAAGAATTCCTTCGGGTTTCATTGATGACTCTGTATTTGAAACATAAGTTCCGACCTTATCCTTTCTTTTTTTCTTAACCAGATATAAAGCTAAAAGAATCGAGACTAGCAACAATCCTGAAATTATGTATACCAGCAATCTGCTATATGTTGTTTGTGTATTAACCCCTACTTGCAATACATCAGCCTGAGACAAAGGTGGATAAAGAAGAGAATAAACACTTATATCATACTTTCCATCTATTCTTTGACAAATAACCGAATATAGAGAAGTTCCTTTATAAAGGAATAAATCGGAATATGACTCTGTATCCTGAAAATTATATGGTATGGAATCGGTAAGCAAACGATAAGAAAAGTCATTCATATCTACTTCACAGAGGCGTATCGACGATTTATAAACGTCGCTCCTGTTTGCAAGAGTATACAACTTGTTTTCCTTTAGATTGATTATCATCGAGTTTCCGAAAGTATGTGGCTTTGGCATATCAGCCAATTGCCCGACTTTTTGACTTGTATTATTTCTTGTATCTATCAATTGCAAGTCATAGATATTATAAGATGATGTTTCCTGAATCCCTGTCTTACTTCCATATCCGCCAAACACCAACATCTTTCCATCTCCCTGATAGGCCATTGACGATAAATAGCGCGGTGATATGTCATTAATAAGGTCTTTGGTTTTCCACTGCCCTTCATATAAATTATATGTTGCCAATATAGCATTGTATTTATACAATCCATATCCTCCGAATATAACCAGTTGATTGGAATCAGGATTTATAAACCGATTGTGATGTTGTATATACAATGAATTATTTGAAGGTTTACCAGACCATCTATTAGTTGTAAAATCATATATAAGTAATTCTTCTTGATTTATATTATAAGAAATGAGTTGATCTTTCTTATAATCATAAATTAAATAACTGGAGGCTCCAATAAAAGGGCTGCCTTCTTCAGCTTTTATGCGTTCGATATACTTATCACGCAAATGCATAATATATATACTGTCATTGACTGCCACAAACACACGGGCATTTACAGAATCTGTAGCAATCTGCGGATTATGCCTGTTAGTCGTCACGCTAATCTCTTTAGTCCAGTTTACGTGTTTATCAATTTCCCACATTCCGTTAACAACACTTGCCCGAGCTCCCTTCACATTATCATAAACTTCGTTATCACCATGCTTAGCCATAGCCCACTCTCGGACAATTTCACCACGACCATTTCGGATAATAACATTTTTCAATGCCATAGGTGGAACATCCGATGTATAGAAATATTTGTGCCTATTTGCACCGAAGTATATTTTATCAATCGACCCGCTTTCAAATAAATCACCTGAAGTATTAATATCCGTCTGCTTACCATCAATTAAGTATGTAATCTTCGTTTTCTCTATTTGCACCTTCACTTTTATCCATTTGCCGTCCAATTGCTCCCGCTCATATTTATACTCAGATGTTGCCTTAGTCTCGTGGATACCATTTAGTATAACATTAATTCTCCCTATGCTCATATAAGAAGTCATATCCAAACTGGTTGTATCATTTATAACCATTCGGAATATATAACCATAAGTATGGAAAGTGTTCACTAGTTTTAGATCAAACTCAAGAGAATATCCTTTTGGAATCCGCAATGGCTTCTCTGGCAACAAGTCGAGACAGGTGCGATCATCCTTATTCACTTCATGGGATTTAAAAATCAGTCCGGATGAGTACCCCTTATCAATAATTTTATTCTGCGAATGAAATTCCAGTGGAACAAATAGTGATAAAAAAATAAATCCAAGAAATATATTGATCCTCATCTCATTTGTTTTAATACATAACCATGTTGTACAAAAATACATAAAATTAAGACTTTTAAAGCATATGTGAAATAATAATACCAGCCCATATTTAAAAACCTATTTAATTCTCCCCGATTAGAAAATAACTTATAAATACTATCGGTAAAATAATTAATTCCATCATTAATTTAAAATACAAACATATAGAACTTACTTATTATCTCTCAAAATTGTATATATACAAGACAAATATGTATCATTTTGCGTCAATTAATATTTAGTTAATACTAATGTTAATAGATCAAACTTATGTTTGTAATAATATTTTCGAAGCAAATCGCTTTAATTTCGACAGAGTAAAAACCTTATTTAATTCACCGGAATACCATTTAAAACATGAAGAAGAGTACAATTTATTTATTCATTTTGGTCTTATTCATTTTGTTTGCAAAAAATATAAATGCACAGAACGCCAAACAGCCTGTCGATTACGTAAATTCATACATTGGTAATATTAGCCACTTGTTGGTGCCCACATATCCGACTACACATTTGCCCAATAGTATGCTCAGGGTTTGTCCCGAACGCGAAAACTATACGGGAAATGTCATTGCTGGACTACCTCTAATAATTACAAGTCATAGGGGTAGTTCGGCTTTTAATTTAAGTCCATATCAGGGACCGTTGGATAATGTAAAAAGTACAATGGACTTTGGATATGACAACGAAGTTATAAAACCTTATTATTACAGTGTGGACCTCGACGATTATAATATCCACGTAGAGTACTCATTATCGCACCAATCAGGCATCTATTATCTAGACTTCAACAATAGTAATGAGGCTGCATATCTCATCCTGAATACAAGAAATGGCGAACTGAGCTCAAATAAGAATACAATAAGTGGTTATCAAAACCTTAATAATAACACAAAGATATATATCTATCTCGAAACAGATTTGAATCCTGTTGAAACCGGGACAAAGAAGGGCAACTCGATTGATACAAAAGAAAAAACCATTTTGGGCAAAAATGCATTTCTAGTAATGAAATATCCTGAAAAAACGAAACAAATAAAAGTTCGTTATGGTGTTTCATTCATAAGCGCAGATCAAGCTAAGAAAAATCTTGAAAGAGAAATAAAAAATTACGATCTGGAACAAGTTGCTCAAAAAGGTCGGGATATATGGAACTCTACATTAGGCAAGATTCAAGTAACCGGTATTGATGAAAATGCTAAAACTGTATTTTACACTTCATTATACCGCACATACGAACGTATGATTTGTATATCTGAAGATGGAAAATACTTTAGTGCATACGACCATAAAGTTCATGACGATAACGGTCGTCCCTTTTATACCGACGACTGGATTTGGGATACCTACCGTGCTACTCATCCGTTGCGTATAATCATCGAGCCCGAAATGGAGAATGATATGATTAACTCATATGTGGTAATGACACAACAGATGGAGAGACCTTGGATGCCAAACTTCCCAGAAGTAACGGGAGATAGTCGCCGAATGAACTCCAATCACGCAGTTGCGATGGTCGCCGATGCTTATATCAAAGGGTTGAGAGGATTCAATCTAGAGGAAGCTTATAATGCTTCTAAAGCAGCGATTACAGAAAAGACTCTAGCCCCATGGTCTTCCAAACCCGCAGGTGTTTTAGACCAATTCTACAAAGAGCATGGATACTTTCCGTCTTTGGCAAAAGGAGAAAAAGAAACAGTACCTGAAGTACACAATTGGGAAAAACGCCAACCGATAGCCGTAACATTAGGCACAGTATACGATGAGTGGTGCCTATCGATAATTGCAAAACAGTTGGGTAAAAATGACGAATCGGATTATTTCTCGAAACGTAGCTTAAACTACCATAAAGTTTTTAATCCCGAGACAAAGTTCTTCCATCCTAAAGATGCTTCCGGCAAATTTGTAGAGGATTTGGACTATCGTTTTCCTACTGGTATTGGTGCTCGTGATTCCTATGACGAAAACACAGGATATGTATACCGCTGGGATGTACCTCATAATGTGGCCGACTTAGTGGAAATGATCGGAGGAAAAGAGGCTTTTGTAAATCAGTTGGAAGATATGTATAGTACTCCACTTGGGAGATCAAGATATGATTTCTACCACACATATCCGGATCATAGTGGTAATGTAGGACAATTTTCGATGGGTAATGAACCTTCGATGCATATTCCGTATCTATATAATTATGCAGGACAGCCTTGGCGCACACAAAAACGAGTGCATAATCTATTAAAACAATGGTTTAGAAACGATCTAATGGGTATTCCTGGCGATGAAGATGGAGGCGGATTAACATCATTTGTAGTTTTCTCTCAAATAGGTTTTTACCCTGTTACACCCGGCTTGCCAATGTATGTTATAGGTACACCTGCATTTCAAAGTGCAAAGATCAATATAGGAAATGGTAAATATTTCGAGGTTTCAGCCATCAACTATTCTCCGGAAAATAAATATATACAATCAGCTAAACTGAATGGTAAAGATTGGAACAAATCATGGTTCTCGCACGATGACCTAATGCAAGGAGGTAAGTTAGAACTGGTTATGGGAAAACATCCGAATAAGGAATGGGCCTCTGACGACAATGCAGTACCACCATCATTCAGTATGACGAAATAAGAGCTTTAATAAATACGACATAAGTAGTACACTTTTATCAGCAGTTAATAGAGGAGTCAAAAGAAGTGCTGATATATAAACCTTATACAAGAATGAACCTTAAATTTATTTTTAAAAGAGTCATAATCATGATTCTATCTGTTTTATTTTTGTCGTCGATCTCGGCTCAAGAAAAAACTGAACCTGTTGATTATGTTAGTATTCTAACAGGTACACTTTCAAAATTTGAATTATCGACAGGTAATACATATCCAGCCATAGCCCGTCCTTGGGGTATGAATTTCTGGGTTCCACAAACCGGAACTATGGGAGATGGATGGACATACATCTACACCGCCGATAAAATCAGAGGATTCAAACAAACTCATCAGCCGAGTCCTTGGATGAATGACTATGGTCAATTTTCAATCATGCCCATCGTAGGCAAACCTGTTTTCAATCAGGATAAGCGCACCAGTTGGTTTTCTCACAAATCAGAGATAGCAAAACCGTATTACTACAAAGTTTACTTGGCAGACTCGGATATTACAACTGAGATAACACCGACAGACCGTGCAGCCATGTTCCGTTTTACTTTTCCTGAAAAAGATAATTCATATGTAGTTATTGACGCTTTCGACAGAGGATCTTATATAAAAATCATCCCCGAACAAAATAAAATAATAGGATATACAACCCGAAATAGCGGAGGTGTACCTGAAAATTTCAAGAACTATTTTGTTATCGTTTTTGATAAGCAATTTACATATCAGGCGACTGTCGGCGATGATGAAATTCGCAAGAATGAACTTGAAGCCAAAGATAATCATACCGGAGCCATTATTGGTTTTTCAACTAAAAAAGGAGAGATAATACATGCTCGTGTTGCTTCATCCTTCATCAGTATAGAGCAAGCTGAGTTAAATCTAAAAGAACTAGGAAATGACAGCTTTGACGAAATTGCAACAAAGGGGCGTAACATATGGAACGAAACACTGGGAAGGATAGAAGTAAAGGATGATAACATAGATAATCTGCGTACATTCTATTCTTGCTTTTATCGTTCGGTTCTTTTCCCTCGCAGTTTCTATGAAATAGATGCCAAAGGCGAAATTGTACATTACAGTCCATACAATGGTGAGGTTTTACCGGGTTATATGTTTACAGATACAGGCTTTTGGGATACATTCCGTTGTCTTTTCCCTTTCTTGAATCTGGTATATCCATCTATGAACGAAAAAATGCAGGCAGGGCTTGTTAATGCCTACAAAGAAAGTGGCTTCTTGCCTGAATGGGCCAGCCCGGGACACAGGAATATTATGGTTGGTAATAATTCTGCTTCAGTAGTTGCCGACGCCTACCTTAAAGGGTTAAAAGGATATGATATAGAAGTATTGTGGGAGGCTCTGAAACACGGTGCAAATAATGTACATCCAAAAGTTCCTGCTTCGGGACGAAGAGGATATGAATATTACAATAAGTTAGGTTATATTCCTGATGATATAAGAATAGGCCAAAGTGCTGCCCGCACATTAGAGTATGCATATAATGACTGGACTATCTATCAATTAGGAAAGAAATTAAATAAACCTGAAAGTGAAATTGGTATATATAAACAACGTGCCTTGAACTACAAGAACCTCTACAACCCGAAATTCAAATTGATGACAGGGCGCAACGAAAATGGAGATTTCGATAAAAACTTTACAGCAGAGGATTGGAGCGGAGCTTTTTGTGAAGGAAACAGCTGGCACTGGAGTTTTTGTGTATTCCACGATCCGCAGGGATTAATAGATCTTATGGGAGGTAAAAAAGAATTCAACACTATGATGGACTCTGTATTTATAGTACCGGGAAATAAAGGTATGGAAAGTAGAGGTATGATACATGAAATGCGTGAAATGCAAGTAATGAACATGGGACAATATGCACATGGAAATCAACCGATTCAACATATGGTCTATCTATACAACTATTCTGGAGAACCTTGGAAAACTCAATATTGGGTACGTGAAATAATGGACAAATTATATAATCCCAATCCTGATGGATACTGTGGTGATGAAGATAACGGACAAACGTCGGCATGGTATGTATTCTCTGCTTTAGGATTCTATCCTGTATGTCCGGGAACAGATGAATATATTTTGGGGTCACCTCTTTTCAAAACTGTTACCTTAAATCTTGAAAATGGAAATAAAGTCTCTATAAAAGCAGATAATACAAGTAAAGCGAACAAATATATATCATCGATGACAGTAAATGGTAAAACACATACAAAAAACTATCTGACTCATGATATACTGATGAAAGGAGCAAATATAAACTATAAAATGGCCTCCTATCCAAACAAAACAAGAGGAATTAAAGATATAGATTCCCCGTATTCATTCTCTAACGAAAAGTAATTATAACACGGATTAATGCGTAAAATAGCACAAAATATTTTCACCAAAAACTTCATTTTTCTTTCTGAAAATTTGGAGGTTAGCATTATTTTACTAGAGAGAGAGAGAGAGAGAGAGAGAGAGAGAGAGAGAGAGAGAGAG
>NZ_JAEPKU010000130.1 GCF_016652235.1 Dysgonomonas sp. Marseille-P4677 | reverse complement strand
ATCTATAACGTACAAAGATAGTGTTTATTTTTTAAACGTTTAAAAAATAAAATTGTTCTAAAAAAAAATTAACTTAATAGACGGATTCTGTACTCTTATATTTAAAAATACGAATCATATCCATTAAATAAAATCACAACGCAGAAAATCATTATCTTTGTTCCCTTAATTAGGATTGTTATATGAAACTCATTAATTCACTCATTTTAGCGATAAGCGTCTTGCTTCCAATGAAATCATTTAGTCAAGATATTCCTTTAACATTAGAAGACCTGATTCCCGGTGGTAAAACAAATTACAAGTATCGTGCCGAAATGCCAAGACAGATTAGTTGGCATGGAGATAAATTAACCTATATCAAAGGTGATTCTATAATGATAGCTCCGCTGTCAGAAAAAGAGAAGCCACAGGTTTTTCTTTCTCTTAACGATATAAATAAAGGCCTTAGTATAGATAAAGAAGAGTTGCCTAAAAGTTTAAGTATGGTACAATTTGTTTCAGATGAAACAAATGAACTTTTAGTTATGACAACTCAGAATTTTTTCTTTTATGATTTTGTGGAAAAGAGTGTGAAAGCGAAATTTCGGAATATAGAAAAAATGGAAAATCATGATTGGTCCGAGAAGAGTAGAATGCTTGCATATACAAAAGGGAATAATTTATTTGTACAAAATTCCGATGGAAAAGAATTTGCTGTGACTACAGAGACCGATACAGGAATAGTTTCGGGACAGTCGGTACATCGTAATGAGTTTGGAATAAAAAAAGGCACTTTCTGGTCTCCTTCAGGAAATCTATTGGCTTTTTATAGGATGGATGAAACGATGGTGACAAACTATCCGCTTGTTGATGTTTCGGTACGAATAGCTAAATTAAAGGATGTAAAATATCCTATGGCAGGAATGAAAAGCCATCAGGTAACTATCGGTGTCTATAATCCGGCAACACAAGCAACTGTATTCTTAAAGACAGGAACGCCAAAAGAAAAATATTTGACCAATGTATCATGGGGGCCTGACGAGAAAAGTATATATGTTGCTGAAGTAAATAGAGGGCAGGATACATGTGTGGTGAAAAGCTATGATGCCGTAACCGGAAGGTTATTGGCTACATTATTTACCGAAACGCACTCGAAGTATGTAGAGCCTGAGAATCCTGTGCAGTTTCTGAAAAATGACCCGACAAAATTTATATGGCAGAGTGAGCGTGATGGGTTTAATCACTTATATTTATATGATACTACTGGTAAGCTATTAAAACAAATTACTACCGGTAAGTGGGATGTTACGTCTGTTTTGGGCTTTGATCAAAAGGGAGAGAATTTATTTTATATTTCGACAGAGGTAAGTCCTATTGAAAAGCATGTATATAAGTTGAATTTTAAAAATGGAAGAACCGATAGATTGTCAAAAGAGGACGGTGTTCATTATGCAGCATTAAGCACATCGGGTAAATATATTTGTGATAGGTATTATTCTCAAAGCAATCCTGGAAAAGTAGCTATTACTGAAACGAAAACGAATAAAACATTTATTTATCATACGGCAAAAAATCCATACAGGAATGTTCAGTTGCCGGAGATTACTTTAGGCAAGCTGAAGGCTGATGATGGAACTACTGATTTATATTATCGACTAGTTAAGCCTTTGAATTTCGATGCTTCTAAGAAATATCCTGTTGTTGTTTATGTTTACGGTGGTCCGCACTCTCAATTAGTAGATAATTCGTGGCTTGGACAGGCTAGAGGTTGGGATATATATATGGCCGAAAAAGGCTATATCGTATTTACATTGGACAATAGAGGTACATCTAACAGAGGTATAGACTTCGAGAATATTACCCATCGTCAATTAGGAGTAGTAGAAACTCAAGATCAGATGACAGGAGTGAATTATCTGAAATCGTTGGCCTATGTCGATGTTGAACGTATAGGAGTCCATGGTTGGAGTTATGGAGGATTTATGACATTGAATCTGATGTTGCGCCATCCTGAAACATTTAAGGTGGGGGTTGCCGGAGGTCCGGTTACGGATTGGAAATATTATGAAATAATGTATGGTGAACGCTATATGGATTCGCCACAAGATAATGCTGAAGGATATAAAGGCTCCAGCATGGTAGAACGGGCCGGAGATCTTAAAGGACGCCTTCTGCTCATACATGGCGATGAAGATCATACAGTAGTAATGCAGCATAGCCTGCAATTTCTGCATTCTGCTATCAAAAAAGGTACTCATCCCGACTTCTTTGTATATCCGGGGCAGGAACATAATATGGTAGGACGCGATAGGGTGCACCTACATGAACATATAACTCGTTATTTTGACGACTTTTTGAAATAAATATGTATAAAATAAGTAAACAATTTGCATTCTCTGCATCTCATATACTTGAGGGGCTTCCTTCGGAACATCCCTGTTCGCGTCTTCATGGACATAATTATGTGATTACTGTACATCTATGTGCAGAATTCTTAAATTATGTGGGTTTCGTTAAAGATTACAGAGAATTGGACAATGTGAAGAAGTATATAGATGATACTTTAGATCACAGGCATCTGAATGATATTCTCCCATTTAATCCTACGGCCGAGAATATAGCTAAGTATCTTTATGATATTTTCAAGGAGAAAATTCCTGAGTTGTATGCAGTAGAAGTATCAGAAACACCTAAAACAACTGCTATTTATGAAGCTGATAGTAAATGAGATCTTCTATTCTCTTCAGGGTGAGGGTGGACGTAGTGGTGAGGCATCCATATTTATAAGACTTACTAAATGCAATTTGGCATGTAGTTTCTGTGATACGGACTTTGCTGATGGAGACGAAATGACAATAGATGAAATTCTGAAGGCGATAAGTGTTTATCCTTGTAAGTGGATAATATGGACAGGTGGAGAGCCAACTATTCAGCTAAAGGATGAATATTTAGCTGTTTTTAGAGATCATGGGTATAAGCAAGCGATAGAAACAAATGGAACGCGAAGAGTACCTTCTCTTATAGATTATATCACCTGTAGTCCTAAACAGGATTATAGTTCTATTAAAATGCGGATACCTTTTGCACATGAAATACGCATGCCTATAATGGTCGGAGATCCTATTCCGGATATATCTGTATTTCCTATTGCAGATAATTATTTTCTGAGTCCGGTATTTGATGGAGATAAAATAAATATGGATAATGTGGCTTACTGTGTATATTTAATAAAAAATCATCCCCAATGGCGTCTTAGTTTGCAAACGCACAAACTGATACACATCGAATAAAGAATGGAGAAATTTGAGCTCGATATACTAGGATGTGGTTCTGCCACTCCTACCACCTTACATAATCCTTCATCACAAGTGCTTAATGTCAGAGAAAAGTTATTCATGATAGATTGTGGAGAGGGGACGCAATTGCAGTTTAGGAGGAGTAAATTACGATTTGGCAGGTTGAATTATATATTTATATCACATCTACACGGAGATCATTGTTTTGGACTCATTGGCTTAATCTCTACATTAGCTCTGCTTGGCCGTACCGGCGATTTGACGATATTTTCTGTAGCTGGCTTGGAAGATGTTTTACGTACTGAGATCGACTTTTTTTGTAGAGATAACCCTTTTCGGGTCAAAGTAGAAACTTTTGATCCAAAGAGGAGTGAAGTCATATATGATGACCGGTCAGTATCTGTAAAAACAATACCGCTTTTGCATCGAGTACCTTGTGGAGGTTTTCTTTTTCAAGAGAAGCAAAAAGAAGCTCACTTATTGCCTGAAATGATTAAGTTTTATAATGTACCGATCAGAGAATTAGCTAGGATCAAACAAGGTGCGGATTATATTACGGAAGACGGAGTTCTTATCGCAAATAACAGATTAACCAAACCTGCCGAACCTGCACGTTCTTATGCTTATTGTTCCGATACTGCATATAATGAAAATATTATACCTATAATAGAAGGGGTGGATTTATTGTATCATGAGGCAACATTCGCAGATGTCGATGCTATGCGAGCAAAGCAAACAGGGCATTCTACAGCGGTGCAGGCAGCACAAATCGCAAAAATGGCACATGTAAAGAAATTGATGCTTGGACATTTTTCGGCAAGGTATGTAGATAATCAAATTTTGCTGGATGAGGCAAGTAAGATATTTCCTAATACAATTCTTGCTAACGAGGGGCTGCGTGAAAAATTGTAAAATAATACATAATTTTTCTATATTTTATTATTTTATAATGTTTAATATCTATATTTGTGATTATTAGGTGTATAGATAATGACTACATACAGAAAAATACTATTGTCTTTATTGTTGGCGGGAGTCTCTTTATCAGCTAGTTCTGAAGAAAAAGACTTTCCTTCGGATTCCTTTCCTTCGGATTTTAAAGAGGTGCAGGATAGAACGATGAATCTGGATCTAGAAATAAATAGAACAACAAAAATAACTTTGGAGAATATACCAACAACCGGTTATTTGGAAGTCTATAGTATTTTGGGTTTAAAGGTTACCAGTGTAAATTTGAAAACTATCTTAGGCAGCTATCCATTAGAATTGCCGAAAGGTATTTATATTATAAAAGCAGGAAAGGTTGCTCAAAAAATAATTGTAAGATAAAATAGATTTCTCTTTTATATCAAAAGGGTTCCATTTATTAAATGGAA
Source organism: Dysgonomonas sp. Marseille-P4677 (assembly GCF_016652235.1). Lineage (GTDB taxonomy): Bacteria > Bacteroidota > Bacteroidia > Bacteroidales > Dysgonomonadaceae > Dysgonomonas. Next base: position 7,849 of record NZ_JAEPKU010000130.1, on the reverse strand, counting down.
CCCTTTTTGATTTTATGCTGTAGATATTTATTTTTCTTCACGAATAATATCCATTAAATAAATCTTGAATCGTAATGTTGTATAGCCCTTGATTACCTGGGTATATCCATTATATTGTCCGGATTCTTTATATCCAAGCTGCCAAGGAATATAAACCTCCCTTTGATCACCAATCCTCATATATTGTAGTATTGTAGTAAAGCCATCTATATTGTTTGATACTCTGGTTCTATATATACGATGGTTATCTTTTTCTGTACTGTCAAAGACGTACTCCGTTCCATCTAGATTTAGATAAGAACCTTCGTAACGAATAGCAACGCTATCTGTAAAGATTGGAGGGGCAGAGGTCGGATCTACTTCCGGTATACCTTCTCCAAAGAATTTTTCATGTCTTATGTCTTTCCAATAAACAGAACCATTCTTACTAATAGACATAAGCTTTTTATATTCCGAATTAATATTATATTCCGGATCAATATCCTTTATTTGTTGTTCATTGTATGCTTTCCATTCTTCATCTATTCCGGTGTCATCATCATCTCCACAAGAAGGGAATGCTATTAATGAGCAAAATAAGATTAATAAAGCAAATAAATTTTTATTCATGTTTATCCTATTGTTTTCAATAAATTCTTCATACTTACTTTATCAGAGATAATATCTGATAGTTTATCTATAGTTACACGCTCTTGTTGCATTGTATCGCGGTAACGAATTGTTACAGTATTGTCCTCTAAAGACTGATGATCTACGGTGACACAATATGGGGTTCCGATAGCATCCTGACGACGGTACCGTTTTCCTATACTGTCTTTTTCGTCGTATTGGCATTTGAAATCAAATTTCAAAGAATCTATTATTTCACGGGCCTTTTCTGGTAGTCCATCTTTTTTCACCAATGGTAAAACCGCTAACTTAATAGGAGCTAAAGCTGCCGGTAATTTCAATACAACTCTGCTTTCTCCACCTTCAAGCTCTTCTTCAGCATAAGAGGCTGCCATTGTAGATAAAAACATACGATCAACTCCAATCGATGTTTCAATAACGTAAGGTGTGTATGATTTATTGAGTTCAGGGTCGAAATATTGTAATTTTTTTCCCGAGAACTTTTCATGGCTAGCCAAATCGAAGTCGGTACGTGAATGTATTCCTTCTACTTCTTTGAATCCGAATGGCATCTCAAATTCGATATCAGTAGCAGCATTCGCATAATGTGCAAGCTTGTCATGATCATGAAAGCGATATTTGTTATCTCCATATCCAAGGGCTTTGTGCCATTTCATACGCGTTTCTTTCCATTTGGCAAACCAGTCTAGCTCCTCACCGGGGCGAACGAAGAATTGCATTTCCATTTGTTCAAATTCACGCATACGGAAAATGAACTGACGGGCTACAATCTCATTGCGGAAGGCTTTACCTATCTGTGCTATACCGAACGGTATTTTCATGCGACCAGTTTTCTGCACATTCAGGAAGTTTACAAAAATTCCTTGAGCTGTTTCAGGGCGGAGATATACTTTCATTGCGCCATCTGCAGTCGAACCCATTTCGGTAGCAAACATCAGATTGAATTGGCGTACTTCAGTCCAGTTGCGTGTGCCACTGACAGGGCATACAATTTCGCAATCTATTATTATTTGACGGAGTTCATCAAGATTATTATCATTCAAAGCTTTTGCAAAGCGAGAGTGTATCTCATCACGTTTAGCCTGGTTTTCCAGTATACGAGGGTTGGTTTGACGAAACATGGTTTCATCGAAGCTTTCTCCAAATCGTTTTGCAGCTTTTTCTACCTCCTTGTTTATTTTGTCGTCTATTTTGGCTAGATGATCTTCTATCAAAACATCGGCACGATAGCGTTTCTTACTGTCTTTATTGTCAATCAAAGGGTCGTTAAAAGCATCCACATGCCCCGAGGCTTTCCAGATAGTAGGGTGCATAAAGATAGCGGAATCAATACCTACAACATTCTCATGAAGTAGTACCATGCTATCCCACCAGTATCTTTTTAGATTATTCTTAAGCTCTACGCCCATTTGTCCATAATCGTAAACAGCACTTAATCCGTCATATATTTCACTAGACTGGAATACAAAACCATACTCTTTGCAATGCGAGATTATCTTTTTAAATACATCTTCTGACATAGACCTTTGATTCTTTTAGTATTTTATTTTTAAATATTTAAATAAGAGCACAAAGTAAACATTTTTTTTTGACATAAGGGGGTAAGAGGCCTTACATTATGAATCGCTTATCTTTCGTTAAGGAAAAATAACGTGAAATCATACAAATTGATTATATCTGTAAATCTCGGGATCCAAGGTGCTATGTATGAGTTTTTTTTCTTATTCTAATATTGAATGAATAGTATATTTAGAATTAGATCAAAATATAAAGAGCATATTTCTGTTATATTTATTGTATAGCTAAACAAAAATAGATTATTATTTGATATAGAAATCGAGTTAATTAGGAGGTCTATGTTGTTAAATGGTTTATTTTTGTGAAAAGGTGGGTGGCAATTAACGATTTTTGGTCATTTTACACTCTATGTAAATAGATAATCTTTGTTGTCCTAAAACAATATATTGATGAGGTGTTTATATGTATTCTTTTTTATGATAGTAAGTCTTTTGTCCGTAGCTCAAACAGGACAGAGGGGAGGCAAGGGATATATAGAAGGCTCAGTATATGAAGAAAAGACAAAAGAATCGATTGTTTCTGCTACAGTAAAACTACTTAACACAACTGATAGTGCTACCCTTCAGGCTGTAGCAACGAACGACAAAGGTCATTTTAAATTTTGGGTAGAAAGCGGGAAATATATTATCGAGGTATCTTTTATCGGGTATAAAACATTTTCACAAGAAATTGAACTAACAACGAAGCAACCCAATTTCACCCTCAGTGATATTTTACTCCAAGAGGGTACAATAATGTTAGAAGCTGCGGTTGTAGAGGGTAAAGTGCCTGATATTGTAGTTAAAGGAGATACCATTGAGTATAATGCATCGTCATATAGTTCGCAAGAAAGTGATATGTTACAAGATATGGTAAAGAATATTCCAGGCATTGAAGTTGATGAGAATGGAAACATTACAGCTAATGGAAAACCAATTAGAAAAATACTTGTAGATGGAAAGGAGTTCTTCGGTAATGATATACCTATGGCTTTGGCTAATCTTCCGGCTAATATGATAAAGAAACTACAGCTTTATAAAGAAGAGTCTGAGACAGCTAAAGTAACCGGATTTAGAGATAAAGATCCGGAACAGGTATTGAATTTAGTAGTAAAAGAGGAACTGAAACAAAGTACTTTCGGCGATATAAGAGCCGGTTATGGCAGTGATGATAAATATGCACATAAAGCATTGGTGAATTATATGCGAAATGACAATCAGGTTTCGTTTGTCGGTGATATGAGTAATATACCGGATAACGAGTATTCCATGGGGATGGATAATGGTATAGACAAGGATAAGAATATAGGGGTAAATGCATATATACAAACCTCAGAGAAGTTGAAAGTGGGAGGGAATGTAAGATATTCGGACAACGAAAACCTTATGGAAACTCAAACAAATACACAAACGTTCCTGTCTACCGGAGATCGCTTATCGAAACAAAATATGAGTTCGAATAATAAGAGGAGTAATACAAACTTTGGAGTAAATATTCAATGGAAGCCTGACTCATTGACTACTGTCTTTGCTCGGTCTTATATAAGCTTAAATGATACGAAAAGTGAGCAAAGATCGACAAATCTTTCTTATGTAGCAGAAAAAGATACAACCTCGGGTTATTCCACAAACCAGTCGAAGGGTGATGACTATAGTATAAATAATTTTTTTACAATTGGACGAACACTTAATAAGAATGGGCGTACTGTGAGTATGTCTTTCAACAATTCGATACGGAATGAAAATAGTAAAGGATCGAATTATTCATATACATCCTATACGGGGAAAACAGCCGATAAAATAATAGATCAACGAACGAATACGGATAATAAGACAAGTAGCTATAATCTATTTATGTCTTATGTAGAGCCATTAGGTAAAGATTATCGGTTGCAATTGTCATATTCATATGGTATTAATAATTCGGAACGTATCCGAGATGTTCGTAAAATAGATGATAATAAAGATTATACAATTATAGATACGGCATATGCCAGAAATACTGAAAATAAATACATAAATCAAAATGTTAGTTTGAATTTTCAAGCTACTAAAGAAAAGTATAGATATACAATCGGCTTTAGTATAGACCCTTCGCGTTCGCGGAGTAAAATTAGCCTAGGCGATTCTATTATAGAAAATCTTAGTCAGAGTGTGGTGAATTTTTCACCGACCCTGAATTTTTCATATACCCCCAAAGAGAACACAAGTGTAGACTTTAATTACTCTGGTTCGACCAGCCAGCCCGGAATCAGCCAATTATCGGCCGATACAGTCATTCTGAATGCACTGTCTAAATATTATGGAAATCCCAACTTGAAACCGAGCTACAGTAACAATTTCAATCTATATTATCAAAAATCGGATTATGAGACATCACGTTTTTTTATGCTTATGGGAGGTTTCAATTATATATTTAATAACATAGTTGATTATACAATAATAGATGATCAGGGAAATAGTACAAATACATATAGGAATGTAAGTGGCAATATGGGAGCAAATATAAACTTTATGTATAACACCCCTCTTAGAAATAAGAAATTTACAATTGCAAATACTTCTGTAGTCAACTATTATAAAAATATAGGTTTCACAAACGGAGAAAAGGCCATAACACATAATATTGTTCTGAATGAACAGGTTATGGCTAGATTTAAGAATGATAAATTTGAATCATTGCTGAGAGCCGGGATATCATATAATATGACACGAAATAATCTCACTGATCTACAAGATAGAAATACCACTAATTATACTCTCAATCATTTCTTAACATGGAAACTTCCTTATGATTTTACTTTAACGAGCAATATAAATTATTCTTATTATGTAGGATATGGGGATGATTTTAAAAGCAGTGAAGTTTTGTGGAATACATCAGTTTCAAAACAATTCCTAAAAAAGAAGAAGGGAACAGTTAAAGTGCAGATGTTTGATATTTTGAATGACAGGAATAATATTTCGCGCTATGTTAGTGGAAACTATATGTCTGATTCGAGGTCAAATACAGTAAATCAATATTTTTTAGTTAGCTTCTCCTATAAGTTCAATGTTATAAAAGGGAAGAAAGATAACGATGAAAGCGATATTTATGAGGGTGAGCTTTGACGTATTTGTTTTATATATAGATAGATGTGTTGGTTAGGGCGGTTTAAAGTTAAATTATTAACTTTGCCGACGGGATAAAAACCCATTAAAACATGAATTTACTTATAATTGAAGACGAGTTAGATTTGTTGGAGTCAATCACCAAATTCTTAGTATCTGAGAATTTTGGGGTAGAAGGGGTTTCTACATATCAAATGGCAGAAGAAAAAATAGAACTTTATGATTACGATTGTGTAGTTGTAGATATTAGCCTTCCCGGTGGTAGTGGGTTAGATATTATCAGAAGGTTGAAAAAACGAAATAAAGATGCTGGAGTAATAATTATATCGGCCAAGAACTCACTTGATGATAAACTCATCGGATTAGATATCGGAGCTGATGATTATTTAACTAAGCCTTTCCATTTACCTGAATTGAATGCCCGAGTTAAATCGATAATTCGTCGACGGAATCTGCAAGGTCAGAACGAAAAGAGTTTTAATGAGATTACAATAATTTTTGATAGCCGTCGCGTGGCAGTTAAAGGTGAAGATGTTATTCTGACCAGAAAGGAGTACGATCTACTTTTGTATTTTCTTATGAATAAGGACAAGGTCTTGAACAAAGAAGTAATAGCAGAGCATTTATGGGGTGATGATATGAGCCTTAGTAGTGACTCGTTTGATTTCATATATACTCATATAAAGAATCTGAGAAAAAAGCTGATTGATAAAGGTTGTAAAGATTATATCAGAACAGTGTATGGTATAGGATATAAATTTTCGGAAGAATGACTTTGATAAAGTTGATACGGAAATATCTTATTATAGCCAGTTTATTTGTTTTACTAATTGGCTGTATATCACATTTATTAATCTTTCGGTTTTTTATTCATTATTCAGCTGATAGTGTGCTTATAGAGCAGCAACAGAAAATTGAAAGTTTTGTAGCAAAACATGATACCTTACCTCTAGTTTGGAAAGTAATATTACAACCAGCTCGTATAGAAAGGAGGCAGATAGATAACCCTGATGTGTATCCGGCACAGATGTTCAAAGATACTCTGCTGTACAGCGAAGAAACGGGTAGTATTACTCCTTATAGGCAACTTTACTTTGTTGTCTCATATAAAGGAGAGTATCATTTGGTGAACATAAATCAGCCGACAATGATTTCGGACGATCTATTCTATGCCATCATTTCATCACTTTTCATACTGATTTTCTTACTCATATTTCTTACTTATGTCATTAGTTATCTTTTAAAAAGGAATATATGGATTCCTCTAAATAAAAATCTTCGAGAGTTGCATAATTATGATTTAAAAGCTAATACAGCTTTAAATTTAGAGAACCCTGGTATAAAGGAGTTTGATGAAATAAATGATGTAATTATGCGTATGGTAGAGAAGATTAATGCAGATTATGAAAACTCGCGTATTTTTGCAGAAGATGCTTCGCATGAGATGCAAACACCGCTTTCGATTATTAAGTCTAAATTAGACTTAATAATACAGGATGATTCTCTAAAAGATAGGCCAGATCAGATACAGTCAATGCAAGCTATATCGAGGGCTGTTACTCGTTTGTCTAAGCTAAATAGATCATTGTTGCTGATAACAAAGATCAATAATAATCAGTTTGAGGATAAAGAGAATGTGAATATTGCCGATTTACTTCGTGGTTATCTTGAAGATTTGGAAGAGTTGATGGCGACAAAAGACTTGACCATAAAGCACGAGATTGGGTTGTGTTATCATTCGATGAATCCTATTCTATCAGAGATAATGATCTCAAATTTACTGAGCAATGCTATCAGGCATAATGTAGTAGAGGGGGAAATAAAAATTATCTTAAATGCCGAATATCTTTCTATTTCAAATACCTGTATAGAGGAGGTCGACGAGGACGTGAATCTTTTCAATCGAATGATTCAGCGTAGTAGAACTAAAGAATCTTCAGGCTTGGGCTTGAATATTGTAAAGTCTATTTGTGAAAAAAGTAATCTGAATATATATTATGACTATCCCTCGAAAAATGTTTTTCGGATAATAGTTGCTTTTAAGTAAATAGGATACTATTTTTTTTTCTTTTTGAACTTTCCTTGTTTATCAAAGAATAGATCGGGTGTGTCGGACAGTTCTATTTTATAACCGGACGATTCTCTTTCTATCTTGATTATAATCCGGAGAGGGTATTTTTCTGCGATGTATTTTACCATATTTGTAGGTAGTCTGTCTATAATACTTTTTGGTAATGGATGATAATCACTTTCTATTTTAATCCATTTGTCACCTTTAAATTCTACTTCATATCCATCTTTGTATTTAGCTTTGTATTCCCCATCTTTGTCGTTGTATTCAAGTTCATCTAACTCCATACCCTTAAAATGCTTTTTCAAAAAGCAGGTTACTTTTGTAGGAGGAGTGTCGCTTTTGTTCTCACCACTTACAGGTAGAGATAAAGAGTTTAGGCAAATTAAAATGCTTATTAGTAATAGTTTATCAGCGTTTTTTTTCATATCACTATTTTATATCTAAGCTAAATCGACACCTAATATATATTGTAATTAAT
>NZ_JAEPKU010000129.1 GCF_016652235.1 Dysgonomonas sp. Marseille-P4677 | reverse complement strand
TATAGCTCTCATTGACCGTTTTGAGTGTACTGAAATCCCAGGTACGGTTAACGCCGGAAGTGCCTGGATCGACAAACTCAACTTGTTGTTTTATCAGGACATCTCCTGCCCGGTAATGATTGTGATCACTGTTGAGCTGCCCAGATAGGGGTAAAAAAAACAACAAGAAACAGCCAAAATGAAATAGACGTGTTTTCATAAGTTATTGATATATGGAAAAATGACGATTGTTTGATAAAAAATACAAATGATACATTCAATATCAGCAGAAGATTGAAAGTTCTCTTACAAACGTTAAAGTTATTATAAAATTAACAAAATAAGATCGAACATTATATGTTTAATAACACTATTTATCATAGGCATATTTTAACGAGAATAGAGATGCTTTTAATTTAAGGAATGGCACTCTTATAGAAAAATACACCCGAGGTTTATGTATTTTGCGGAAAATTTACCGGAAATAAAATTACACCAACTAAAGCAAAGGATCGTTTAGGATTGCCAGCTACTCCACCAAAACAAGTCGACTATAATAAAAATGCAAAAAGTATACGAATCAAATAAACCTCTAGATTGTCGTATATATGTTCGGGGAGCGGCCAGCATTGTAGGATTAGATAGGATGAACCCAGGATAATTAATAAAATTGGAGGCTGTGCCGGTCCAAAAACCATTGTCTTTGCAAAAACAAAATAATCAAATGGATTGGAATGCTGAAAAAAAAATGCAAATCCAAACGAAGTAAGTTTTTGGGATTGATGTATGTAAAACTGTATGTATAAAAACAAAAAACTCCATAATCTTTTGAAAATTACGGAGTTTAATGTTACTAAAGTGACCACGGCAGGATTCAAACCTGCAACCTTCTGATCCGTAGTCAGATGCTCTATTCAGTTGAGCTACGTAGCCATTGCTTAATTGCGATGCAAAGGTAAAATAGTTTTATATATATTCCAAATCTGAAAGATGGTTTTTTATAAAAAAATTACACCAATCCTAATCAGCACTTGATATTCAGATCAATAAGCACATTGCGTATTTGCTCATATGTAGTGATCCGAGTAGGAACAAGTGGCAAGCGCAGTTTATTTTCTATATATCCCATCATATTCAACATACATTTAACTCCCGCCGGATTACCATCTACAAACAAGAGATTGAATAATTCGTTAAAACTATGATGTATTCTTAATGCACTATTGTAATCACCTTCCAAGGCTAAACGCGTCATACGGCTAAATTCTTTAGGAAAAGCATTGCCTATTACAGAAATGACACCAACTGCCCCTAAAGTGATGAGAGGAAATGTAACACCGTCGTCTCCCGATATAACGTCAAAGTATTCAGGCTTACGTTTTATTATTTCGTCCATTTGCGCCATATTACCCGAAGCTTCTTTTACAGCTACAATATTCGGAAAATCAGTAGCTATACGCAAAGTAGTATCAGCTGTCATATTGACTCCTGTACGCCCAGGCACATTATACGATATGACTGGTAATGGTGAGGCTTCGGATATAGCTTTATAATGCTGATAAATACCTTCTTGTGATGGTTTATTATAATAAGGAACTACGGATAAAATTCCGTCTATTCCTGAATAATCATTCTTCTTAAGCTTCTCTACAATAGCTCGTGTATTATTTCCGCCCTCTCCTAAGATAATTGGAATACGCCCATTAACCCTGCTAACTACAGTTTCTACAATCTGTTTTTTCTCATCTTCTGTCAATGTTGGGGTTTCTGCTGTAGTACCCAGCACAACCAGATAATCTATACCATTTTGCAGTTGATAGTCAACAAGTCTTAGTAAAGCATCGTAATCGACACTTTCATCTTCTTTAAAAGGAGTTATTAAAGCAACTCCCATTCCTCTGAGATTGATTCTAGGCATAAAATTCGTTCAAACTTAGGTCTCTGACCTATTTATTAATTCTTGTAAGTATACAACTATTATTATGTTGTGATTCGGAAATGTATTTATTATTAAACACGTTCCGTTACTTATATTATCTTTTCGTGTGGGAAAAGAATGTTTCTATTTCAATTTGTGCAAAATTAAGAATTAATTTATACCTCAACGTATATTGTTCAGGTAAAATTTAATCTGATCGTAAGTTTCAAGTACTTTAGCATTTTCTTCTTTAAGTACTATGAAATCATAAACCTTAATATCCGGTTCTTTTATTCCTATACAAAACTCTGCTGAATTATTTGCTAAAAGATATAGCAAAGATTTGTCATCCTGTGTAGTCAGATCTAATAAGGTATCATACGACAATGCCTTGAATTCGCTGACGACAGATGATGACAAACCTCGCCATTTTGAAATATCTTTATGTGATAAAACCCTTACCTCAACGGGTAATTGAGCTTGAGATTCTACAGTTTTCTTAGCTTGGGTAGTCCACAATAAGACTTCTTTACCTTTTTCTTTCAAATCCTGACTTACTTGCTGAATTTCAGCCCAATCTTGATATGAAAAAAGTATCAAAACTTTCTTTATATCATTCAGGTTGTGAAAGATATGAGTACGAGCATTGCACTCCAATGCAGAATTTAGCTTTTTCTTATAAAAAAAATCAAACATATTATTACTGTGTTAGTTTATTGTTGTGCTATTCTAATATTTGATTCTGTTCGGGAGTGCAATGATATTCCGTCTACAATTTTCGTGCACCGTCTTTGATTACAACATCATACACTTTAGGTTTGATTTTGAACTTTTGCTCGTAGGCTTCAGTAGCACGCTTGATAAAGCTATCGTGAAGTTCATTCTTCACCAGATTGATTGTACAGCCACCAAAACCGCCTCCCATTACACGTGATCCGGTTACCCCACATTCACGAGCTATATTATTTAAGAAATCAAGTTCTTCACAACTCACTTCATATTTACGACTCAAGCCAATATGGGTTTCATACATCTTCTTTCCTACTGTTTCATAGTCACCTTTCTTAAGTGCCTCACAAGCATCTTGCAAACGTTGTATTTCTTCTATAACAAACTCAGCACGCATATAATCCTCTGCACTTACTTCATTTGCTACTTCTTTCAACATATCCAAAGTTGCGTCACGAAGTAATTCTACTTCAGGATGATATTTGCGGATATAAGATGCTGCATTTTCACAAGACTCACGACGCTTATTATAAGCAGAAGAAGCCAACTCATGCGCCACACATGTATTCAGTAATACCAAACGGTATCCAACCGGATCGAATGGTACATATTCATATTCTAACGAACGGCAGTCGAGACGAATAAGAGATCCTTCTTTACCAAAACAAGAAGCAAATTGATCCATAATACCACATTTTACACCTACGTAATTATGCTCAGTAGCTTGCCCGATAAGAGCCAGTTCGAAACGGTCGAAACCTAAATTATACATATCGTTGATAGCAAATCCGAAACAGCTTTCCAAAGCCGCAGACGAAGACATACCTGCCCCAAGAGGAACGTCGCCGGCAAATACGCAATCGAAGCCTTCTACTTTCTTGCCACGTTTAATCATTTCCTTACATACTCCAAAAATGTATTTGGCCCATCCCTTGATTGGAATATCATCTAAGCCGAATTCATCCATTTCCGATAAGTCCATTGCATAAGCTTTGATACGATCGGGTGTTCCATTAGGCTTAATTACACAATACATAGCTTTGTCTATTGCTCCAGGCAAAACAAAACCGCCATTGTAGTCTGTGTGTTCTCCGATAAGGTTAATACGTCCGGGAGATGTGTACATCACACCTTCGGATCCATAAAGAGATTTAAATTTTTCTTGAATTGGTTTCAATTCCATGGTCGTTTTTATTTAGGTTTATAAAAAATAAGTTACAATACCAGTATACTTTTTAATTTTACAAAAAGTGACAAAGATGATATATATATCCTTTTCCCCTCTTACTTTATCATTTCCAAAAATTCATCTTCATTCAGAATAGTTATACCCAAATTTTGGGCCTTTTCTAATTTAGCGGGACCCATATTATCCCCGGCTAAGACATAGCTTGTCTTGGCTGAAATCGAGCCACTGTTCTTTCCACCATTCTGTTCTATCATTACTTTATATTCATCCCGAGAATGTTTTTCAAAAGTCCCGCTAATGACTATAGATAATCCTTGTAATTTATCTGTCCGTTGTGAGATTATATCTTCACTAAGTTCAAATTGTATACCAAATCCTTTTAGTCTATTTACCAATTCCACATTAGCACTTTCACCAAAATATTTAACTATACTTTGTGCTATCCGCTCTCCTATTTCGTCTACCTGAACCAAGTCTTCCACACCGGCAGCCATTAGCATATCGATACTAGGAAATGCTAAAGCCAACTTTTTAGCCACCGTTTCACCAACATAACGGATGCCTAAAGCGAAAAGAACCCTAGGATAAGGAACTGATACTGAGGCATGAATACTATCTATTAGATTCTTTGCGCTTTTCTCAGCCCAACGCTCTAAACGAGAGACATCCTGCCATTTCAGAGTATAAAGGTCCGATACATTGCTAATAAGACGTGCATTATATAGGTGTTCCACAGTTTCGGGACCACAAGATATATTCATTGCCTTGCGTGTACAAAAATGTTCTATACGTCCCTTCAACTGGGGAGGGCAAGATAAATCATTCGGGCAATAATATATAGCTTCACCTTCATCCTTTACTAATGACGTACCACATTCGGGACATTCCTTTGTAAATTCTACCTTTTCATCGAATATCCCACGCTTCGATATATCTACACCTGTGATCTTAGGTATAATCTCGCCTCCCTTTTCTACATACACCTGATCATTGATGTGTAGATCCAACTGATTTATATAGTCTTCATTATATAGAGAGGCTCTTTTTACTGTTGTACCCGATAGTTTCACAGGGGTTAGATTAGCTACCGGCGTTACAGCACCAGTCCTACCCACCTGATATGTTACGGATTCGAGTGTAGTCACCGCCTTTTCGGCTTGAAACTTGAATGCGATTGCCCATCTAGGAAATTTTGAGGTATAACCCAGATTGCGTTGTTGAGTGAGAGAGTTTACTTTCAATACTATACCATCTGTAGCTACAGGAAGGTTTTTACGCTCAATATCCCAATATTTTATATATTCGAATATTTCGTCAAGCGTTTTACATTTCTTCGTTGCATCCGATATTTTAAACCCCCACTCTTTCGCTTTCATCAGGTTTTCGTAATGTCCGTCTGAAGGCAGGTTTTCACCAAGCATATAATACAGATAAGAATCTAATTTACGAGATGCCACAATTTTAGGATCTTGTTGCTTCAATGTGCCGGAACCCGCATTACGTGGATTGGCAAAAAGAATTTCCTCTTGCTCTGCTCTCTCTTTATTCAATTTATCAAATACTGACCAAGGCATCAGTATTTCGCCACGAATTTCAAACTCGTCCGGATAATCATTGCCTTGCAGTCTCAAAGGCACGCTACGGATCGTACGTACATTAGCAGTAACATCATCTCCCTGAACACCGTCGCCACGTGTCACAGCTTGAGTTAATTTACCATCGATATATGTAAGAGAAATAGATGTTCCGTCATACTTTAACTCACATACTATTTCAAAATCATCGTTTAATCCTTTTTGTACACGATTATAAAAATCTGTCACTTCCGATTCCGTATAGGTATTTCCCAACGAAAGCATAGGATATTTATGCAAAACCTGTTTGAAAGATTTATTTATATCACTTCCTACACGCTGGGTTGGAGAATTTACATCAAAATACTCCGGATACTGTATCTCCAGATCAGACAATTTTTTCAGCTTTTCGTCAAACTCAAAGTCAGAAATAGTAGGTGTAGATAATACGTAATAATTATAATTATGCCGATTCAGCTCTTCCCGAAGAGCCTCTATTTGTTGTTTAATCTGATCCATTATTAATGTTAAAAGTGTATGTACAAATATAGAAAGAAATAGGTTTATGAAACAAATAATTAGTTATTTTTCAGAATTTGTCGGATAGTAAAACCTACAAGAAGAAAGAAGTCGTTTTTTTTCATTAAAAGGTGAAAAAAGTGATATATTAATCCATAAAATTCTGAATATGGGCTATTTTTCATATTTCCTTTTTCTATACGCAAAGATACTCCCTATAAGTAAAATGATGAGTGAAATTGGGAGTACTATATTCAGAACAGCATACTTATCTCGATTTTCAATAGCTTCTTTTTTATTTAAAATATATAATTGTTGCTGTTTAATCCGTAAATTCATTAATCCGTCATCATCTGTCAACCAGCTTATCGCATTAACAATAAACTCCCTATTACCAAATTGCTGTTGCGACACACGATCATATCCCATAGGTAAAACTTGAGTATCATCACCTTGCCCCTTTACTTCATTACTTATGATATCTGAGGATGATACAATTATCATCTTAGTTTCTTCACTCTTATTTACAGGCTTATAATCCTTCGCATCTATATCATCCGGAATCATTCTATTAAGAAAGGCCGAATTAAAGCTTCCTTCTAAGCTTACGGCCACAGGAATATACTGCGAATTAAAATAGTCTGCCATATTTTGAATGCGTTCAATATCGAAATCGATAAGATCAGGAACTCTAAGCAGATGAGTATTTGCCGAACTGGTTAATAATATTTCCTTCTTTATCTCCGCAGAATTATTCACAATATCGATAGAACTGGCAAAACCGGCTTTCACATCTCTTATATCTTTTGTCACAGGATGATTTGGTGAAGGTATCAGTAATGGCTGCAAAAAACTGGGAACAAGTGTCGATGCTTGTTGCTCATTTGTAACCAGATATGTAGAAACACATTGTTTATCTTGTATAAGATCTGCATTGATTCTTACTCCATAATTGAATAACATATCATCTAAATGAAGTTCGTTCTTCATACTAGCTGATTGTCCCTTCGTCAAAAGATCCTGATGCGAATAGTAAACACCGTCTATCATCCATAAAACTTTGCCACCGTTCATAATATATTGGTCAATAATATACTTTTCTGTTTCGGTGAATTTAGTCAGAGGGCCTGCAATAATAACTGCATCAAAATCATCGAGTACACCAATCTCCTTGCCTATTTCGCCCCGATTGATGGTATAATATTTGGATAAAAGTTCTTCTGCATCATATAAATAAACCCTCGATAGTTCGTCGTGACCTTCTATAAATGCAATACTTATCGCTTTCTCCTGATTTAAGAGTCTCATCGCATCAATAAATTCAAATTCGAGGCTTTCAATAGAAGCATTAATATTCTCTTCGGCATTGTTTCCAACTATATTTTTCAATAAAGGAACAACCAGTGTGTCTTTTTTATTCGTTACCTGAGCATAAGGGAAAATCATTTTACGACTCACTTTTCCTTCTCTATCCACTTCATTAAGCATTATTCCTGTCATACCTTTTGAATAAAGAATATTATACATCTCCTCTAATGACTTGTTTTCCTGATAAGGATTGATATATTTTACAGAAATAGTATTATCCGCATATTGATTAAGGTCGGATAATAAATCGCTCGTAGCATTCTGTAAATGCTGAAATCCGGAGTTTAATTCGCCTGTCAGATAAATATTTATTTCTAACGGTTCTCTTTTCCCCACCGATTCTAAGATTCTTTTTGAATAATCGCTCAATGTATAGCGTTTATCGGTAGTAAAGTCAAACCTGACGTTGGATACAAAGAGAAATAGTATATTAAAAACAAGCAGATATATTGAACTATATATAATGATTCGTTTCTTTTCTTGGCTTAGATATAATAGTGCAAGACAGATAAATAGAATTAAATAATTGATGATACATCGAACATTCTCTATTTGTATTACCCCTCGTTGCATTTGCTTGTAATGATGTAATAGGCCTAATGAAGCAATCTCAATCTGTATTTTACCAGACAGAAAAAAGCTTGAGAATAATTCAAAGCCGTACAAAATAAAAAAACAAAGAAAAACAGAAATTATCAAAGCTACTACTTGATTTTTGGTTATTGCAGAACCAAACTGTCCTACAACAACAAATACAGCCGATAGCAATATTAATGACACATAAGATGCAACTATAGCAGCTATATCGATATTGCCTACCGGATAGGCTAATTGCCACAAAGAATAAACGTAGATTGATGTGAAAAGCAATACAACTATGATAAAAACGAAAGGAGCCAGAAATTTACTTAAATAAATCATGCCGACACTTACAGGCCTGGATCTTAGCACATCTAGTGTTTTATTACGCTTTTCCTCAGAGAAAAGGCGCATTGTTAGTGCAGGTATAAATACGGCTAAAAGAATAGGTGCAATAACAAAGAAAAAGCTCATACCGGCATATCCATTATCTATGATATTATACCTTCCGGGAAAAGCCCATAGCATTACTCCCATTATGAGAAAAAAGGCACAAGCAAAAAAAACGCCGGAAGATGAGCAAAAAACAGACTTAAATTCTTTTAATACTAAAGCTTTCATATATCTTTGTAGCAACCGATTAAATTTATTGTATTTAGTAAGATTACAAAATATCGGATATTTAACACATTATTTTACAGTCGCGAACCTATTTGAAATATATCATTAAAGACCCCTATTATTTATATTTATTATGATAAAACGAGGGATAAAGATAGTTATTTTATTGATTGCTATTATCATTGTTCTTTATAGAGGATGGCATATGTATAAAAGACTGGAATATAATAAACAATCTTTTAATACTGATATATATAATTATATACCTCCACAGACAGTCGGAGTCATCAATATCAATAAAAATTATGGCTTTGAAAAGCTATATACCTACTATCCATCATTAAATGAATTAATAGACATTTTGGGAAATTACATATACCCTCCTGTTATAGTCACAAAATATCCTGACAATAGAGATATATTAATAATGAGAGCAGGAAAAGAACAGGAGGAGCTTATAAAAACACACATCAAGGAAAATATAGCTCTACCTTATCCGCCCAAAATAAATAGATATAAGGATACTAATATAATCATATGCGCATTAAAAGATAATACCTTCTTAGTATATACTTTTTACAAGGGTCTATTTATAATGAGTCATAATTATAAATTAATTGAAGCTACAATTGATGCAGATCCTGAAAACTCTTTCTTTTCGGATGAAGCCCATAAAGAAATAGTAGACCATATTATACAAGAATGCCCTATCAGTATGTTTTTTAAACAACAAGATAACTTGCTGGCTGTGAATTACGAGAGTCTGAATGATACTATAACCATGAACGGTTATTTGCTCGGCAAAGGCGAAATTGATTCTGTCAGCGCAATAAATAAACTTACACATTATCTGACAAATATACCGGATAGCATTTGTGTTGACAGCTATAAAGTGCTTAATAAAAATAATCTTACAACGGTTAAAATTATATTAAACAAAATGCATTAAGTTTGTGTTCTAATTCAAATGTAGCATTTAATAACTAAACATATAAAAATAGAATTATGTCTGTCTTAAAAGAATTAAAAGATTTTATGATGCGTGGCAACGTAGTCGATTTGGCTGTAGGTGTCATTGTAGGTGGAGCATTTGGGAAAATAGTATCATCTCTAGTTAGTGATATTATTATGCCTCCCATTGGAGTTGTATTGGGTGGGGTCGATTTTTCAGACCTTAAATTTGTATTAAAGGATGCTATTGGCGATGCTGCTGCTGTTAGCATCAATTATGGTACATTCATACAAACAGTGCTCGACTTCGTAATTATTGCTACAGCTATTTTCTTTGCGATCAAAGGAATGAATAAATTGCAAACGAAAAAGGAAGAAGCTCCTGTGACTCCTCCGGCACCAACTAAAGAAGAACAGTTACTTTCTGAGATCAGAGATTTATTGAAAGAACAAAATAAAAAATAAGTATTTGAACATTAACTTTTCAAACTAATAATCTAATTATGATCAAGAACATTCTATTGGCTATAGTTGCATCATACATCCTACTTTTTGCAGGATGTGGAAGTGTTCCTGTAACAGGACGTAAGCAACTTTCGCTGGTATCTAATCAGGAGGTTTTAAACCTAAGCCTGCAACAATATGGAGAATTTATCAAATCAGCCCCCATATCGTCCGACAAGGCTAATACGGCACTGGTACAAAAAGTAGGAAGAAATATAGCAACAGCAGTCGAAACATATCTGAAAAATAATGGCTATGCTGATGAATTATCTTCTTATTCGTGGGAGTTCAATTTGGTAAAAAGCACTGATGTAAATGCGTTCTGTATGCCCGGTGGTAAGATTGTAGTATACGAAGGAATCCTGCCTTACACTCAGAATGAAACAGGCCTGGCTGTTGTATTAGGTCACGAGGTTGCACATGCTGTGGCAAAGCATGCTAATGAAAGAATGAGCAACCAAATGGCGACTCAATACGGAACTGCGGCTGTTGGTGCGGCCTTAGGAGGCACCTCTGCTGTAACTCAGCAAATTGCGGCAGCAGCTTTAGGTTTAGGTACACAATACGGTATTCTTTTGCCATATTCACGTAAACAAGAATTAGAAGCTGACAAACTGGGCCTTATTTTTATGGCGATGGCCGGATATGATCCGAGCTCGGCCTCTGCATTCTGGCAGCGTATGTCTCAACAAGGAGGTAGTACCCCTGAGTTTATGAGTACTCACCCTTCTGATGCGACACGTATTACTCAAATACAAAAGGATTTACCTGAAGCCTTGAAATATTACAAAGGTACTCCAGCAACTAAAACAAACTCTGCTAAAACATCAGATAAATGGTCGTTTTGATAAACGGTAAAAGCATAAAATTAAAAGGGATTGAAAATTAAATTCAATCCCTTTTTTATTAAATATTGGCAAATAATATTTTATCTATTTCTTTTATAATACCTTCTGTATCCGTCTTGTTAGTATCTATACCCAAACTGCCTTTATTATACGGTTCGTATCGTTCCAGATTACTCACCGAAAACAAACCTATTGTAGGAGTATGAGCTGCACTAGCCAAATGCATAACGCCACAATCTCCGGTAATAAATATTTCGGTATTGTGAATTAGCGCAGCCATTTCACGAAGATCTTTACTATAATATGAAAGAGCCTGAAAATTTATTTGAGAAACGTTTTCGGCAGGAAGAACTTCCAATATATTATATTTTTCGGCGTATTCAGATTTTAGCCTATCATAAAATGGCTCCCACCATGAAGGAGGATAACATTTATCTGCTGTAGCAAACGTATAGATACATATCGTTTTTTTATCATTACTTACAATAGTATCCAGAAGCTCTTTACCTTTTTTTATTTCAGTATCAGTCAGATTTATATCAAGCAAAGGTATTTCAGTATTTTCTGTCTTCATTCCCAATTTCTCAAGATCATTTCTCAAATTATATATCGGAAATTTTGCCATATGCCTATAATCTTTATATCGGGCATTCAAATCCTCATCTATATCGCTGGAAAATTTATATCTGGCGTTTACGATCTGTGTCGAAATACGTCCTGAAGATGAGTGTTGGTCACCATTTATAACAATGTCGTAATGATATTTCCGGAGCGACATCCAGACGCCCAAATACTTGAGTAATTCTTTAAATGGCTTTTTAGGTAACCTTATAATACGATCAATATTTTCATTATTTTCGAATAGTATGGGGGCAATATTACCTCTTACAAAAAGGTCTATTTTACATCCGGGAAACCGATTGGACACCTCCTGTACCAAAGGTGTTATTAAAAGTTGGTTACCTAACCGGCTATTAGGTCTAGATACTAACACTCTTTTGACTTCTATGTTTGAGTCTCTAAGAGACTCCCCATCAAACGAAGAACGGCCTACATACTTTGTGAGAGAGTGCATAAGAACACCTCTAAAACGATTAATTTTTCTTTTAAAACTCATTCGGGATATGGCATTATTTAATTAGCGCAAAGATATAGACATTTTGTAATAAACTTTTTATTAGAGAGAAAATAATCGACTATATCGTTTATATGAAATAAAAAATATAGTATTTATAAAGTCTCCTGATCTTTAACGATTATTACCTTTAAATTTTTCGATTATTTTCAATAATCTGTCTAATGGACGTATTTCATATCTAAGGTTGAATCGGATAGAATTGAAATCCAACTTATTAACAATCCTGGTAGTTGTATTATAGCGTTTTGTGTAAGATCGTCCTACAAGGCGGTATATATCATCAAGATCTTTTGCAGGATGAACCCTACTTTGAGCATCTATTGTATATGGATCGAAGCCCAGCTTATCCTTAATAAATTTACCTGTAAGACGCTTATCTATCTTTTTAAGATGATTGGTTTCGGCCAAAAACCATGCTTCTATTTCATGAATAGCAATAACAATATCAAAATATTGAGCTTCATCCTTCAATTTATTTGGTAAAAAGCGCAACCCTTTTTCCAGTTTTTCTAAATCATCGATAGGCATTGGATACAGATCACGAAGACCAACTATCATTTCGTATCCATTTTTCCTTAAATTTTCAATATTATATAAGATCTCTGATTTCACTCTATTATCTGAACCACAATCGAATATCAAAACCTCATACTTCGGATTTCTAGAAAACGATAAGTTTTTAACAATCTCAACTTTTGGAATATTTACTCCGCCTCGAAATTGTTTTTGAATAATATTTATATG
>NZ_JAEPKU010000128.1 GCF_016652235.1 Dysgonomonas sp. Marseille-P4677 | reverse complement strand
TAAATATACGAATTGAAAAGTGTAAGCGTTTGATAACTAATGATTTTTTTGACGATTAGTATTGAAATTTACGATTTTTTTGATCTCTTAGTGATTGTGGTACGACAAAAACAAAAGAATATGCGACAGAATTGATTTTGCTGCAACAATTCTAAACGAATAAAAGATGGTTTGATATCGTAGCTTCTCAACCATGTCTATATTTTTGTTTGATAATATTTTGTATAAATACCGGTATAATTGCATATTACAATAATCAAACTCCAGATAAAGTGAATGACCGCGGTAACTGGCTACATATGATGTTCACTACCCAAGCTGATGGTATGCTAATGGTTATAGCGAATGGTAGAGAAACAGAAGGAGAATTACATCGTTTTGAATATCTGGTTAGGAATGGTGCAGACTTTTTTGTAGAAATCCTCAAAGAACGTAATTCTTTTGCAGCACCCAATGTTAAGCCATTTTATAGATTCAGACCTATTCCTTAAAAGCATCTAGATAGAGTCGAACCAAAAGATCCGAATGGACAAAATTATGGATGTTAAATAAATAGAAAAAGATATAAATAATCATGGAAAGTAACATAAAATAACTATTGATCAAAATTATAAAATGATTATGAATAAAAAGATTGTAACCGTTTTGTTGGCGACAATATTTGTCGTAGGTTTAATTTCAGCACAAAATATTAAAGAAGATTTTACTCCCTCAGTACTAAACCAACCAGGGCAGTTGTATCCACAAGTAAACTCACAAGGCTATGCCCGCTTCAAAATCATAGCCCCTGATGCACAAAGTGTATCAGTGAGTCTCGGATTAGGTG
Source organism: Dysgonomonas sp. Marseille-P4677 (assembly GCF_016652235.1). GTDB lineage: Bacteria > Bacteroidota > Bacteroidia > Bacteroidales > Dysgonomonadaceae > Dysgonomonas. The sequence goes on along the minus strand of NZ_JAEPKU010000128.1, from coordinate 11,841 downwards.
GGCGTGGAAGCACTATTCTGAAAAAAGCAGAAGACGGAACCTGGATGGGAACCACCGAAGGGCCTATGGATGAAGGTTTTCATTACTATCACCTGACTGTAGATGGAGGCATTTTCAATGACCCTGGCACCTCTAATTTCTTTGGCTCAAATCGCTGGGAAAGTGGAATCGAAATTCCAGCTTCCGATAAGGATTTTTATGCGTTAAAAGATGTACCTCATGGACATGTAAGTCAGATCTTTTTTTCGTCGAAAAGTACTAATACCTTACGTCGGGCTTTTGTATACACTCCTCCGGGGTACGGGAAAGATACAAAAAAACGTTATCCGGTTTTGTATCTTCAGCATGGTTGGGGTGAGGATGAAACAGCATGGACAAATCAGGGACTGGCCCATTTTATCATGGATAATCTAATAGCTGAAGGAAAAGCAAAGCCTTTCATTATCGTAATGACCTATGGTATGACCAACGATACGAAATTTGGACGAATTCAAGATTTTAAAATTGAACACTTTCAAACTGTTTTAATCGATGAACTCATCCCTTATATTGATAATAATTTTAGAACTATAGCCAATCAGCCTAACCGTGCAATGGCAGGTCTTTCGATGGGGGGAATGGAAACAAAAATGATTACTTTAGCCCATTCAGATATTTTTTCACATTACGGCCTTCTCAGTGGTGGTACTTATGCCCCATCAGACATCAAAGACAAAACGAAATTGAAACTAGTTTTTATGAGTTGCGGAAGCAGGGAGAATCCAGATAAAGTGATACAAGCCGCAAATGAGTTAAAATCTGCCGGTATTAATGCTGTTTCATTCGTATCTAATAATACTGCTCATGAGTTTCTGACATGGCGTAGAAGTTTACGAGAACTTGCTCCATTGTTATTTAGATAATATTACATTTGAAATAAACTATAAAAGAGGTCTAAAATACATTTCTTCTGAGTTTTCGATAGTACTTCTAAATAAGAGAATAAGAAATGTCAATAGTTCCTAAAAGTTAACAAATATTGAATTCCATGAGAAATTATGTATTAATCGTCCTTATGTTCCTTTCTTTAAACTGTTTTGGACAAGAGTATTCACAAAGCTGGAAAGACTTGGATTACGCCGGAGACTCTGCTATTTATCACAGATTAGATATATATCTGCCAAAAGTGGAGAAGAAAAGCTATCCTGTTGTCATTTATATTTATGGAAGTGCATGGTTCTCCAACAATGGAAAAGGAGCTGACCTCAATACAATAGGTAAGGCATTACTAGACGCCGGCTTTGCAGTCGCTATGCCTAATCACCGATCAAGCATCGATGCCAAATTTCCTGCTCCGGTCAACGATATAAAAGCTGCTATCCGCTTTGTACGAGCCAATGCTTCCACATACAGGCTCGACACCACTTTCGTGGGGATTTCAGGTAGCTCATCCGGTGGTAATATGGCTGCAATTGCTGGAACATCCCAATTTGAAAAACAATATACATATGGCGATATAACAGTTGACATAGAAGGTAATGTTGGACCTTACACCAAATTCAGTAGTGCGGTAGATGGGGTGGTCGATTGGTTTGGCCCGACCAATATGCTGCTAATGGATTCTTGTGGAGGTACCGATTTTAGTCACAATGACGCCAAGTCACCTGCTTCGGTTTATATAGGAGGTCCAATACAGGAAAACAAAGACAAATGTTTGTTGGCAAGCCCTACTACATATATTGACCCCACCGATCCGCCTTTTTTGATTTTTCACGGTGATAAGGATCGTGTAGTACCTCATTGCCAAAGCGAACTCCTTCACGAAGCACTTCAGAAGGTAGGAGTACCCAGTCGTTTTTATCTAGTAAAAGACGGCCAACATGGACCGGGTGTTCATGTGTCCGAAAATTTGAAATTGATGGTTGATTTTTTTATCAGTTCTAAGGAGAAAAAAGTTCTTGATACAGATTGTATTGGAGATTGAATATACCAACGGACCAGTAACCTCGGTGTAAAGAAGTATTCATACAAAGAATGGACATTCTGAATCTTCCAGGCTAAAATATTTAGAGATTGGAAACGAAAATGGAATGGCTCCTTATGCTGGACATTGGGAATTGTTTGTAAAAGCAATCCAAAATAAATATCCCGATCCTGATTGCTAATGAATGGGTAAGCGGAGGCGAAAAGACCAAAGCCGCAGATTGTAAACCAACGTTATTATAGCAATCTGGATTGGTTTATATGGAATTCGAACAAATATGACAGTTATGGCGGCAACAGCTCTAAAATATTTGCGGAGGACATGCTGTAATAGAAGGTGTCGGAAGCGGAACTTTGTGTGGTGTTATAGGCAAAATGGCTGGAATGAAATTCGGATGCAGTGGTAGTGGCGGCTTATGCTTCACTTTTTGCCAAGTCTAACATGAGGTGTTGTCAGTAAACTGTTTGGTATTCCGAGCTATTATGTACGACGGATGTTTGCATCGAATCAAGGGATGGTGAATTTACCCGTGATTATGGAAAGTACACTGATTATTGACTTACCTCGCACAAAAGGGTAATTCTAATACAAAACTATATGGTCTCCAACTATAATATTTCTCTGCCAATGGATTAACACTGGTAAATCTTTCCACTGCACTCTCATAATACCTGGCCGAGCAATCATACGGGTTCAGATGGTGTATATCATCCAATTTCTTGCCATTATACTTGTACTTTTTACCATCATCATACTTTTCGGCAAAGGCTGTTCCAAACGGATAGTAATGGTTTCGTTGGGTGATTATGCCGCTGGCATTGACTACTACACGATTGTGCCCAGATGGTCTGCCAGGTAATAGTGATATACACCATTTTCGATATAACCTCCGTCTACAAGCATGCGGGTTTTGTTTTTGTTTGTGTTTTCACTCTTGATGGTTTCGGATATGATGTTATCTGCATAGTCGGTGTTCTTATAATCGGTCAGCCGATCGGTTGCAGGAGTGGTAGTACCTATCGGAGAATTCACCAAAGTTGGGTAGTAGCACTGCTCTGTCCTCAGCTTCACGCCTGAAGTCGAGTAGGTGTAATAGTTCTTTGCCTTGGCCGTTGAACTGTTGATCACCATCTGACGGGGTAAATTTAAGTAATTATATTGAATACCTGTTATTCCCTTGTTTAGATCTTTGTACATCGCACCATTGGCATTGTAGGTGTATTCGACAACTGTATCCAAGTTAGTTTTATCCTTGAAGTCGGCTGATTCGATATAGGTAAAGTTGGTCATGTCATCCGCTACGTTGGTCATTTGGTTGCCCGAACAGAGGCAAAATAAACAACCAAAATGAATTAAACGTGTTTTCATAAGTGATTGATATATGGAAAAATGACGAGTGTTTGATAAAAAAATACAAATATTTATTGTAAGCATATTTTAACTAGAATAGAGAAGTTTTTAATTCGAGGAATGGCAGTATATGAAATTTAAACAGGCTCTAAGTATACACCCAATAATAATGTAGCTCATCGATAAAATCTTAAGAAAAAGAAAGCTAGGATAAGAAGAAAATATCTCATAATAATATAGAGCTATAAGTTTGACGTAATAATACCAAATAAAGTATTAAAACCGTCTTTGATAGGTTGCTTAATTTGTAAGTGTCAATAATAACTTCATTGCCTTAAAACAAAGTAAAATATATAAAACAAATAAAATATATAAAACAAATTTTATTTGATGGAGAAACTAATATGAATGAACGGAATGTGATTTTTCCTCTTTACACTGTATCGTCAATTTTATATTAACATTTTCCATCTATTTGATTTACAGTGTGTTAAATGAATAAAACTTTATATTAACATTATATTTGTTTCAGATATATTTCTCATCATTTATCTTCATTCTTTTAATTTACTAACGACCTTAAGATTAAAGTGATCTTGACTAATTTAAAATTGTTAAAACAATAAGGATATGTTCGTTTAGTGTTTGGTAACTAACTAATTAAAAATAATTCCTTATGGCAAAGTACTTAGTACAGATACAATAGAAAATAAAATACGACCTCATTTATCAACAGCAAAGCGAGAATTTAAGACAAAGGGTTGTCTTCCAGAGATTATAAATTGCATTTATATAAGCTTAAGAGCGGTATTCAGTGGCATACATTGCTTGTAAAAAAAAGTCTGTTCTTGGATGTAATCTTAAACTATAAGATTATTTATGGTCGTTTCAAGAAATGATGTAAGAAGGGAGAGGGGAAACTCTTGGCTGAAGATTCTCTAAAAGCGCAAATCCATTTGGGTTTATCCACTTCGTTGATTGATGGGAGTCATCCAAAATTATGACCTCCATGACATTGAAGATCACTTGGCTGAACTTTTTACTACCTTAAGCAAGGCAGCGATTGCTGTTGATGGTTTATTTGTCAACGCTGAATGAACAAAGATATACTATTGAAAGAACAAATGCATGGATGGATTCATACAAAACTTTACTCAATAGATTTAAGACGAGGGTGTCAACATAGAAAGCCTTCAACTATCTGGTATTTATGAGTATATTATTGAACAAAATTAACAAAAAAAGTCAAGATGACTTCTAAACAAAACTCACAAAATAAGGTGTATTAACTACAATCCATCTTAAATAACAACTATAATTTTAACAAGCACGATGAAAAAAAAGTCATTTCTTATGATGCTTTTTACATTGGCATTATTAATGTCATGTACAGAAGAAAAGTATGTGTCAGATATACCAGATATGTCTGCAAAAGGTAAGAGGGAGTATGTCTTTGCTTACAAAGTTACTCAAGAGAATGAAGGACTTAGTACAAAGGGAGCTTCTCTTAATGGAAAAACATGGGGCAACGGATCTACTATTCGGATTAAATTTTTAAATGGAACTTCACTTGCTCAAAACAAGCTAAAAGTAGTTGCTGCCGAATGGTTAAAACACGCAAACTTGAAATTTCAATACGTAGATGTAGCAGACAATGCTGATGTGAAAATCGCATTTCATTGGAATGGAGAACAGGTTACATGGTCGTATATTGGTACAGATTGCAAAAACGTTCCTCAAAATGCTCCTTCTATGAATCTAATGTTATTTAATGAGAATGATGCGACAGAGGTCAATTCAGAAGATTTCGCTGCAATTATTTTGAGAGAATTTGGACATGTTTTAGGGCTGGTCTACGAGAATCAAAGCCCTAATGCTACATTTAAATGGGATGCCTCTCGTGTTCGTAACTATTTTCTGGCACAAGCTTGGACTAATGCCCAAATTGATACACTTCTTCAAGTGTATAGCAAAACGCAAACTAACTATACACAGTTTGATCCGGAATCTATTATGCTATTATTTTTTCCTGATTTTTTAACTACGGATGGAAAAGGATCGCAATGGAATAGCAAGCTGTCTGCTACAGACAAGCAATTTGCAGCCACACTTTACCCTGGCATCATTGAGGTTCCTGATAGAGTAGAACTTATTTATAAACAAGCGAATGACCCGAACTCTTATCCGTATACAGGCGTTCGTATTGGTGAATATTATTGGATTAATAATAACTTCTATCATAAAGTTCCAAGGCAAGGAGGTTTGCACGATGCTGGAGGAGAAACCGATGTAACCACAGAAATGTTGGATGCCTACATGAAGGCAGCTCATATTGATCTTAATATGAAAAATGATGCTAAATTTCCAATCCAAGTATATAATTTAGATAATTTCAATAGGTACTATGGTCGTTATTATAATGCGAACAGTGAAATATATATGAGGCAAAATGGAAAAATGTATGAAGGAAATAGCTCTTCACCTCATGCTGGTTGGAGGATACCTGACTATGAAGATTTCAGGCAATTATTTGCTATGTGTCCAGTGGAAAGTGATGGAACATTGAGAACTAAAGGTATACACATAGCTCTGGGTGCTAAACATGGGGATAATCCTGCAACTTCACCAAAATATGAACAAGAACATGCTAATAAACTTATTTACGGTCAAAAACCTGAATTCTTCAATATATGTACTAAAGGACATTCAGTTTATTGGTATACACACAATGATCCTGGTGATGTAGCAGGAGTCGAAAGTGTAAAGAATATTTACAATTTTAATCTAATGGCAGGAGGAAAAAGAGGAAACGCCAGCTATTGGTGGGACAATGATTACTGTGATATAGAAACAGGAAAATGCCCTAAAGATGCGCATTGGGGGGAAGGTCAGTATTTGTATCACTTATTCTATGGTTTCTCTTTTTGGACTATTAAAAATCCTGTTCATGTTACCGTAACGATTGATACAAGAGGTTTAGAACTCTGGCATTTGTTTAATATACGTTGGTGCCGTAGATTGACAGATGTGGAGCTAGGATATAAATTATACATCAATAGTACACAAACAGACATCAAAAAATTATCTCTAACAGAAAATCCTCCTGCAGGATATTCAGAATTGGCTCCTGGTTACTTACGCGGGTTTTATGTACAATATATTCTGGATAATCCTAATCCTAAATATACAGTTTCAGATGTTATCCGTTTTTCAAAACAAGTTCACGATGAACTATTTCAATAATAAATCTTTTAGCCTTTAAAAAATTATGAACAAATTTTATTTATGGATGCTAATTCCGTTATTAGCCTTTATTACATCCTGTTCGCAAGAACTTGATGATGCACAGGGTATAGATGCAGGTGTTAATACTTCTGCAATAGACATTAAAGATTATGTTTTTGCCGTAAAAACATTTGATTCACCTAAACATGAAACCAAAGCTGTACTAAGTAGAAATGGTTGGGAACAAAATGAGGAAATCCTGATTGGATTCCTTAATGGCAGCGATTTAGCAAAAAACAGAGTAAAAGAAGTTGCGAAAGAATGGGGAAAACTTATAAATCTAAAATTTACGTATACAACTAACATATCTGAAGCATATGTAAAAATTGGTTTTAAGTATAATGGTGATCGTGTAAATTGGTCATATTTAGGCACCGACTGTCTGAATGAATATGGGCTTAATCAGCCTACGATGAATTTACTTCTAAATGATGTAAATAGTACGACTGAAATAAACTCAGCAGATTTTGCAGGCATTATACTTCGTGAATTCGGACATATGCTAGGTCTGGTTAATGAACATCAAGGATCTAACTCTACAATAAGTATTGATAGAGATAAGGCTTTATCTTATTTTAGACCTTTTGGTTGGACTGATATTCAGGTTGATAATTGGATTATGAAAAAATTCCCAATCAAACCTCCTTTAGCTGTAGCTGCTACTGCATATGACGAAAATTCTATTATGGCTATTTACATCCCAGCTCATATTACTACAAACGGAGTAGGTAGTAATAAATTTAATACTGCATTATCTCAGACGGATAAAGAATTTATCAGTAGCATATACCCTCGGTTAGATCCCGATCCTGATGAATATGAATCTTTACCTAAAAATCCCAGAACTGTTTTTCATTACATGGAAGTTTGGACAGATTACCAGCCTGCGCATGGAGTTACACCGGCTGATATGGATAATTGGCTGCCTAATCAGTTAGACCATAACGGTCAACCCAATGGTTTCTGGTATGCTAGGGATGGAGTACAAAATAATTGGATATTTTCTTCTTCTGGTACTCATAAAGTAGTTGATTGTGATGAGATAAGTTTTTTTGCTCAACCGTTGCGACAAACATTAGGTCGGAATGGAAATCAATGGGTTGAAGGTTTAGATATCAGACAATCAGATTTAGATGGTGAACGTATGTTTCAATCGAAATTAACAGATTTGAAAACATTTATGTCTTTATATGGTAGCTATTACCCTTGGGGTGCTTATACCTTATGGGGTTGTTTTTTCCCTAAAGGCAATAATTATACCAATAATGGTTCCGGATTTCAGCTGTTTACTGATAACACAAGAGCTACAGATATAACAGATGGCTGGGGAATCCCTACCACTGATATTATTTTACAACTTATAGGTCAATTACCAAGACATCATGAGTTGAATGGTACAGGTACAAGATGGGATGATATTCGGGATTTCTTTTTCCCGGATGCAGCTACGGATATTATCACAAATGGTTCAACATCATGGTTCAAATTGTCGGATAATTCCATTACCAAAAATATATCAGGATTAGGCTTATTCCCCGGAGGCAAACTTCCTAACCTCGATGTAAGACCAGTGGGAGTAGTAGATTTTGGAACCTCTCATGTGATGCCTACATTTAAAAGGAATGGTGCAATATCAGTTACTTCTTTTGCAATTGATGAATCTGGTTTACATCCGACGGGATTACGTATTTCATCTTTAGTTGCCTATGCTCATGGTGGAAATATTCGTTATTCTCGTATTAAAACTGTTGATGAATTAGGTTATAAGTTAGTTATTGATGAACATTCGGATAAAATACTTTTTGTTTCTCCTTCTGATCCTCGCGAAGATATCCCGGTAGGTATACTTCGAGGTGTTGCTTTACGATATTCTAATCGTGCTCATAAAGTTGTTTGTGAATCATATAGTAAGATACGTCATGAAGCAGAACAATTAACAACCAGCGCTATTGTTGATATTGAAAGTTATTAATAAAAACGATATAATTACTAGTTTTATAGATAAATATTTAATGTAAATTAAGTATCTAAAGAAGTTCCGATTCGGAGTATTTTGAAACTATACAGGAATTGTAAACTGTATTTTAATTGAGTCTGGTAAAATACCAGACTTAATTTGCTTAAATTAGTGAAATTCAACCAGATAATACCATCTTTCTTATCATTCAAGTTTAAATACTTAGCTATAAAATTGCTGTAAATTAAGTGTATATCCGTATTGCCGTGTGTGCGGTTCAGATTTGTCAACAAGATTTAACAGAGGACGCAGAGAAAGTTGAAGAAAAATAGGTCTTACCCGATGACGTTGTTTATATGTCTGAAGATGAAATATCGTAACTACAAAAGGTGATATTGACGGATATAATATAATAAAGGCTATTTTGTGCGAAATAGTCCATTTAAATAGGGTAGTAGATAGAGACACAAAATCTTATTTTGGAATTTTGTTTGATGATAATAAGGGAAAACCTATTTGCCGTTTATATTTTAATTCCGACGCAACTAAATATATAGCTACTTTTGACGAAAGTAAAGTTGAAAATAAAAATAAAATTGATAATTTAAATGAAAGTTATAAGTAAGCTAAAGTTCTCAAAAATATAGTTGAATACTATTTACAATAAAATATAATCGAAAATCATAATATTCCGCTTTAACTGCGTAATCCTTGAGTCTGTCAACCTGTATTTGATAAATATTATTTATATATTGATATATTATTGTATTTGAATGATTTAATGATAATAATGAAAGATCGAATGGATATAGCAAAGAAAATAAGTTCAAGTACAAGGATAATAGTATTTAAAATATTAAAATCAGTAAAGTTAAAAAGAAAAATTGCTATATAGAATATTGTCAATATATGGATTGTACAATTAAGGAACATAAAAAGGCATTCGATAAGATATTTAGACTCAAAAATAGCTTTCGTAAATACAGGGTCATTATTTAGAGCCTTTTGGCAAAAGTAACTGTCTTCCCATTCTTTTCCTCCGATCTCCCTTCTTACTCTATTTTGTATTGAAGTATAGAAATCGCAAGCTTTTATCAATTTAATTGTCATGCAAACGACAAAAAATATTATAATATTAAATATAACCATCATTATTAATGGGAGCAGAGATTTAAAATAATTAAATGAACTGAAAATGATTTTATTGCCAACTTCTGAATTTATAATTTGAGAAATTAAAATATAATCGTTAAAAAAAGCATTTATTGCAATTGGAGAAAGTACCATTAATATAGAAAGTACGATTCCGATGTAAATGTTTCGTAACGTCTCTAAATGTCTGTAGTGAAACCAAGCTTGCTCAAATTCTTTTAGTTGTAAATCTAACTTAGGGTCACTATTATTATTTATAATAGTTCTAGGTGAAAATAGCATGTCAAGGAATTTCATAATATATAGATTTTAACATCTAAAAATATAAAATATATTTAGACATACAAAAAAAGAAAGAGGGAACAGTTATACAACACAATCAGTATATAATTCTCGTCATCTTTTAATCTTTTCTTAACGGTTCCGGAATGGGCCGATAATAATCGCATTTTGCCACGTATTACAGTTGCTGAACATAGACTATGATGAACTTCAAGAACTCCATACTTGAAAGAGATAACGATCCGGTTGTCAGTATCTTCGGACTATAAGAAAATAATTGTGATGAAAGGTGGACAGTTAGATTGATGGAAGCTGGAGCAACTGATGAAATTGGGGGCTGTGACTGTTCAAAAGCCATTGTCTTTGCAAAACGAAATAATCAAGTGGATCAGAATGCTGAAAAAAGTGCAATTCTAAACATAGTAGCCTTTGGGATTGAATGGTATCATTTAAGGGGATGTTTGTAAGGTTAAATTATGTTACTTCTACCTCATTTCTACTAACTGCGTATAACCATTTATTATTCATATATTATCGAGTCTCATCGTGTGTACAATGCTTAAACGAAAAAAGTCCGCATTTATGTGGGCTTTTCTTATCTACAGAAGATTATAAGCGATTTTTAATAGTCTATTAATTGTTTCTAAAGTTATATTAGATTCTCTATATTATTGTATTTTGTTATCTGAAAATTTTTACTAACCGAATAATAATAATGAAAAATATATTATTTTTACATATCGAAATGCGAAAGTAGCTCAGTTGGTAGAGCACAACCTTCCCAAGGTTGGGGTCGCGGGTTCGAGCCCCGTTTTTCGCTCTGAAATAAAGCGCATGTGGCGTAATTGGTAGCCGCGCTGTCTTCAGGTGGCAGTGAACTATGTTCGTGGGGGTTCGAGTCCCTTCATGCGCACAGATGTGAATTTAAAACCCTTTGAATTTCAGTAGAATACCAGAGGGTTTGCTTTTTATTAGGAACGAATATGGGAACGATTGCCGAATCTTCATCTGTTTTCTTCGAAAAACTCACCCTTTCCCAGGAACAACCAATCGAGTGATACATTAAATTTCTTATGAAGCAAAAGTATATTCGTGATTGTCGGTTCATTCATTGAGCCTTCAGCGATCATTCTATTTAAATTGCTTTGCGTGGCTATGCCTACAGCCTCACAAAACTCTTTCTTTGTTTTTACTACCTTTCTATATCTTAATTCATTAAAAGATTCAACAAATCGCTCAACTACAAGTCTTGAATCTTTTTTGGTTTGATCTTGCATTTTCAAACAAAATTTAGCTTTAGTGTGTTATAATCAGTTGCATAACTAATCATTTTGAGAAAACTACCTTTAATAGAGCAGATTTGATGACCTGCTTCGCTTTTGCTGCAGGTTGTTTAAACTTGTTACTTTTTATATACATTAGTGTCTCCCTTTTAATTTTTGATTAGCCTCCGAGTATTATTTGTTGAGGCGATGACTTGAGCAAGCTTAGCGTTAGCATCTGCGAGCTGAGTATTATTTTCAATCAACTGATCTATTTTGCTCCTATACCATGCTTCTGTGTTTGAAGATGTATCATCTGTTTGAGGCACGCTTTCAACTGGGGTGTTGTCCCCTTTCAGCATATTGCCTTCGCCAGTAAGAAGCCATCCAGCACTTACATCTGGAAAAGCCTCCAATAATCTATCAGTTACAGTTTTTCCAACATTATAACCATCAGTCATCCAATTACTAGCTGTATTACTTGCAACATCTAGTTTCTCTATAAATTTTTTATGACTTCCTCTCTTTCTTCCAAAATAATATATTTTTATTTCTTCAATTCTTTTATTTAATGTCATAATATATATGAT